>JBCCRV010000379.1:0-7151 GCA_039201085.1 Myxococcota bacterium
CCAAACGGCGCTATCCGAGAGCCGTCAAAATCAAGATGAGTAACTACCCTAAAAAGACTCGTAAAAGACGGGACGGTGTCGCTAAGTGAACGGCATTGGTTCTAGACCACGAACAAGCGACCTTTTTCAAAGGTCTGCCGCGGGCTAGGCACCGCGGAGCCGTGCGCGGGGGTGAAGTTATCTCGGACCTAGTTCGAGTGACGAGGGGCCCTTGTGAAGGGCCCCTAATAAGAAACGCTAGCCCTCAATCAATCGAAGCTCGCTTGGTTGAGGTCTAGAGACCTATCAGCAACGAGAAGCCGTGTCCGAGGGCGCGGTCGTCGAGGTAGGCCAACACGCTTCGCCTTTTCATGGAGGCGCGCGGGCTCTATTGTCGGCGCCATGAAGCGCGACTACTACGAGGTCCTCGGCGTGAGCCGTGACGTCGACGAGGCCGCGCTGAAGAAGGCGTACCGAAAGGTCGCGCGCGAAACCCATCCCGATCGCAACCCGGACGACGCGAGCGCCGAAGCGCGCTTCAAGGAAGCGTCCGAAGCCTTTCGGGTGCTCTCCGACGCGGACGCGCGACGCCGCTACGACCGCATGGGCCACGCCGCCTTCGAAAGCACCGGACCGGGTGGCTTCGACCCGTCGAATATGGGCAGCGTTGCAGACCTCTTCGAAGGGCTCTTCGGCAGCTTTGCCCAACGGCGACGCCGCGCGACGGGGCGGGACCTCACCTACGATCTTTCCGTGACCTTTGAGGAGGCCGCCCTCGGCGCCGAAAGGGTTGTGCGCATTCGCAAACCCGTCGTGTGCGAAACCTGCGACGGAAGCGGCGCGGCGCCGGGCACCGACGTGCACACGTGCAAGCGCTGCGGCGGTACGGGCGAAGTGCGCGTTCAGCGGCGGCTCTTTGCGGCGGCCCGCCCCTGCCCGGACTGCGGCGGTCGCGGCACGATCCCCGAAACGCCGTGCGCCGATTGCGGCGGCACGGGACACGTACGCCGCGAAACGGAAGTGCGCATCACGATTCCGGCGGGCGTGGAAGACGGCGCCGTGCAGTCCCTTCGAGGCGGCGGTGAAGAGGGCCCCGGGGGCGCCGGCGACCTGCACGTGACGGTGCGCGTGAAACCCCATCCGCTCTTCGAGCGACGCGGCGTCGACGTGCTTTGCACGGCGGTGGTCAGCTTTCCCGAAGCGGCGCTCGGCACGGACGTTGATGTGCCGACGCTCGGCGGCAAGGTGACGATGAAGCTTCCCGCGGGCACGCAAAGCGGCAAGGTCTTTCGGCTACGGGGCAAGGGCATCGCAGCGTACGGCGGCGTGGCCAAGGGCGATCAGCTCGTGACGGTGATGGTCGAGGTGCCGGAGAAGGTCACGCGCCGCCAGCGGCGCCTGCTCGAAGAGCTGGCCGCGGAGATGGGCACGGAAACCCATCCGCAGCGCTCCGGGTTCTTGGAAAAGCTCAAAGATCTCTTCGAATGAGCGGCCACGCGCAAAGCGGCGTACGCTTGGGTGGCCCATGAAGGCTCGAATAAAGGCTGGACCGTGAAGGACTGGAAGGGACTGGCCGCGCGCCTCGAAGCGGCGCCCTCCGTCGCGATTCAGGGCGAGGTGCGCTCGCTCGTGGGCCTGGCGATCGTCGCATCCGTGCCAGGCGCGCGCGTGGGCGATTCGGTGCGCATCCTGCGGCGCGGCGCAGCGCCCTTGGCGGCGGAGGTCGTCGGCTTCGACGGCGACCACGCGCAGCTGATGGCCCTTGGCAAGCTCGAGGGCGTGGGCGCCGGCGATGTCGTGGAGTGCGTCGGCGAAGCGATGAGCATTCGCTGCGGCGAAGGCTTGCTCGGCCGCGTGCTGAACGGCCTGGGCGAACCGATCGACGGCGGCGGACCGATCGAAGGCGAGCGCTGGGCCGTGCACCGGCCGCCGCCTTCGCCGATGGAGCGGCCTCGTATCGAAGCGCCGCTGACCTTGGGCGTGCGCTGCCTTGATGCCTTCTGCACCGTCGGTGAAGGTCAGCGCGTGGGCCTCTTTGCGGGCAGCGGCGTCGGCAAGAGCACGCTCCTCGGGCAGATTGCCCGTTCGTCCGACGCGGACGTGTTCGTGGCCTGCCTCGTCGGTGAACGCGGCCGGGAAGTGCGCGAGTTTCTTGAAGACAGCCTCGGCGAAGGGCGGCAGCGCGGCGTGGTCGTGTGCGCGACGAGCGACGAGCCGGCGCTCGTTCGTTTACGTAGCGCCGAAGTCGCCACGGCGATCGCCGAATGGTTTCGCGACCAGGGCAAGCGGGTCGTCCTGCTGATGGATTCGGTGACGCGCTTTGCGCGTGCCGGGCGCGAAGTGGGGCTGGCCGCCGGTGAGCCACCGGCTCGGCGCGGCTACCCGCCGAGCGTGTTCGCCGCCCTTCCCCAGCTGCTCGAGCGCAGCGGCATGGGCGCGCGCGGTTCGATCACGGCGTTCTACACGGTGCTCGTCGAAGGCGGCGACATGGACGAGCCGATCGCCGATGAGGTGCGCGGCATTCTCGATGGGCACGTGGTGCTGGACCGCGCCCTCGGCGCGCGCGGACGCTGGCCTGCCGTGGACGTGCTCGCGTCCCTTTCGCGCGTGATGGATGCGGTGGCGAGCGCCGAACACATCGAGCACGCCCAGGCCGTGCGCGGCCATTTGGCGGCCTACGAAGAAAAGCGCGACCTGATCACCCTTGGGGCCTACAAGAAGGGCAGCGACCGGCGCGTCGACGAAGCGATTCGGCGCATCGAGCGCATCGAAGCGTTCCTGCGCCAATCGAAACATGAAGCGGCAGCACTGGACGCCACGCTGCGTGCGCTTAGGGACCTGGTATGAGCGAGGGCTACGCGATCGTTGGCGCCGGTCTGGCGGGCCTCTCGCTGGCCGTGCATCTCGTTGAAGCGGGCTTCGACCGCCCCCTCACGCTCTTCGATCGCCGGCGCGAGTTCGTGCACGACCGCACCTGGTGCGGCTTCGCGACGGGGTCGCACCGCTTCTCCGACTGCGTGACGGAGCGCTGGACGGAGGTGGAAGTTCGCGACGAAAGCCGGCGCGTGCGGCGAACGCTCGAGCGCCATCCCTACGAGCACATTCCGGCGCCGGCCTTCTACGAAGAGGCCCTCGGCGTGTTGCGTGCAGCGCCCCAGGTGACGCTACGGCTGGGCACAGAAGTGCTCGACGTGCGTGCCGGCGAGGCGGTGGTCGACGGCAAATCGCTCGCCTTCGCGCACGTCTTTGACGGGCGGCCACCCGAACTGAGCGCCCTGAGCGAACCGGCCCAAGGCGGCCTCTGGCAGGGGTTTGTCGGCGCCGTCGTCGAAACGGACGCGCCGCGCTTCAACCCGCACTGCGCCATCCTCATGGACTTCGCGATGGACGGCGCGGAAGACTACGAATCGGGTCTGATCGCCTTTCGCTATGTGCTTCCCTTTGGCGAGCGGCGCGCGCTGATCGAAGAAACGGTCTTTGCGGCCGACGAGACACGCGCCGCGCCGGCGGCGCTTGGCGGGCGGCTTTCGCGCTGGCGCGCCCGCCTCGGCAAGCACACCGTTTCGCGCCGCGAATCCGGCCTGCTGCCGATGTTTTTGATGGACGGCGAAGCGCCCGCCGGGGTGACGCCGATCGGCCTGCGGGCCGGCGCCGCCAAGGCGTCCACGGGCTACGCCTTCGACTTCATCCAGCGCCACAGCCGCGCCCTCGTCGCCGACCGGCACGCGCCGATTCCGCGCATTTCGCGCGCCGGGTTCTTGGACGCCGTGCTGCTTCGGGAGCTTCGGCGCCGTCCCGAAAGCGGACCGCGCTTCTTTCGCCAGCTCTTCGAGCGAATGAACCCGGACAGCCTCGCGCGCTTTCTCACGGAGCGCTCCACCCTTTGGGAAGACCTGGCGATGATGGCGTCCGTGCCCAACCCGCGGCTGATGACCGGCGGGATCGCGATGGCGCCGCGCACCCTTCGGCGCGCCCTGCTCGGCCGCTGACGCCCGCCTTTCGTACGCGTGTGCGCGGGGGAAGCATGCGCGTGAGGAGAAGCGTGCGCCTGAGCAGTGTGAGCGGGAACCGTGTGGGAAACCGGCGTGCGAGTGAGGGGTGAACGGGAACCGTGCGAGTGAGGGGTGAACGGGAACCGTGCGAGTGAGCGGGAAGGGTGAGGAGTGAAGAGTGAGGAGTGAGCGCGAAGAGTGAGGAGTGAGGAGTGAGGAGTGAGCGGGAGGAGTGAGGGGTGAGGGGCGAGGGCCAAGTCACGCCACCTGACTAGTGAACCTGTTCGACGGACCTAGGCTGAGAGAACCCGCGATACGAAATCCAACGAGGATTGGCTGCGGAAGCGCGCATTTTGAGGCTGACGCGCCGTTGAAATCGGGTCACGCTGCATTGGTGCGATTTGCCCCACTTGCTTCGATTCTGGGCGCGCGAGCAATGCGCTCGCTCTTTGCGGCCCTTCGGCCAACGGGGGCTTCCATGGGGGCCGTGCCGCCGTCCCGACTGCGCGGCGAGATGGGCAGCGACCGGCCCGACTGGGAGCAGGCGAACCCGCGGTTTATCGAGCGCGCTTCGGCCCACGCGCAGGCGAAGGGCGGCGGCGGCTGGGTGGTGCTCGACGCTTCGCGGCGCATCGATAAACCGCGCGCCTTCACCGTGGCCGGCCGCGAGTGGGTGGCTTGGCGCACGGACGAAGGTGTGCGCATCGCGCCGAACGAATGCCCGCACATGGGCGCGCGCCTCGATGGAGGCCGGTGCGAGGGCCGCGGAATCGTATGCCCGTGGCACGGACTGAGGCTCGACCAGGCGCGGGGCGCGTGGCGGCCGCGGCCCGTGTACGACGACGGCGTACTGCTCTGGGCGCGGCTGCTCGACGATGAGGCGCCCACGGAGCGTCCGGTGCTCGTGGAGCGCGTGCCGCACGTGCTCGAAGGTACGCTGCGCATGGAAGCGAAGTGCGAGCCGGAGGATATCGTCGCCAACCGGCTCGACCCTTGGCATGGAGCCCACTACCACCCACACAGCTTCGCGACGCTCACGGTGCTCGATGCAAGCGTGGAGCGCATCGCGGTGCGCGTCGCCTACCGCGCCTTCGGACCGTTCCTGGTGGAGGTGGACTGCGTGTTTCACGCGCCGACGCGGCGCTGCATCGTGATGACGATCACCGGTGGCGAAGGCGTTGGCTCGGTCGTCGAAACGCACGCGACGCCGCTGGGCGACGGGCGCTCCGCGGTGATCGAAACGACGCTCGCGGCCACCGATCGGCTGCCCTCGTCGCGCCTCGCGGCCTTCGCTCGGCCTTTCATCGAAGCCCGGGCGCGTCGCCTTTGGATCGAAGACATCGAATACGCCGAGCGCCGCTACGAGCTGCGCACGCGCTCGGCGCGGCCGCGCCACCTGAAAGTCGTTTGAGCCGCGAGGCGCGCGAATTCGCGCCGCGGCGTAGCGCCGTGCTTCGACTTCGCTATGTTTGCGCCATGCGCTTTGTTGTCTTGGGACTCCTTCTTTCCGTCGGCTGCTACGAGTCGATTCGCATCGAGCCTCGAGAGGGCGGGGTGGACCGGGATGGAGGCACGGACGCGGCGAGCGACCTTCCCCTCTTCTTTGACGCGCCGCCCGATCGACGCGTCGACGCGCCGGACCGACCGGACATCGGCACGGACGGGCCCGTCGACATCGGGACCGATGGTCCGATCGAGATCGGCGCCGACGTGCCCGTGGACGTTCCGCCGGACATTCCGCTCTGCCTGCCCGAGCGCTGCCCGCCGCCGCCGGCGCCCACCTGCGCGGACGACCGTACGCTGCGGGTCTTTGGTGAAGCCTTTTGCGCCGAGGACGCCTCCTGCGGCTACCCCGAAGAGGACTTCACATGCGCTTCGAGCTGCGAGGCCGGCGCCTGCGTGGAGGTCTGCGGCGAGTGGGTCACGGACGTGCTGGCCGACGGCGGCGAAGTGGGCGGAACGACGTCCCTCGCGCTGGGGCGCCGGGACGTGTTCATCGCCTACGGCGAAGGCCGCAGCAACGAAACGCGCGTTGCGCGCTTCTTCGACGGCGTCTTCGGTTTGGAGCGCGTGGGCAATCCGCCCACCCTGGCGGCCCTGGCAGGCCTAAGCGTGAGCCCGGCGGACGAACTCTTCGTAGTGTTCAGCCCGCCGCGTTCGGCGGGCCTTCGCGTCAGCGAGCGCAGCGCCATGGGCAGCTGGCGCAACAGCGTCGTTCCGGACGTGACGGGCCGCGTCGAGTCGAGCCAGTTCCTCGACGCGCGCGGAAACTTGCACGTGGTTCATCCAATTCGCGTCGGCATGTTTGAGACGCCGGAGGCCGGATACTTGGTGCGCGAAGGCGGCGAATGGCGGCGAATCGATCTCTTCGATGCCTCCTTCGGCGGTCGAAACTCCATCGTCGCCGACGCACGCGGGAACCGCATCTTCGCCGCCGTGAACGTCACGATGGGCGTGGCCGGTTCGCAAGATGCGCTCGCGTCACGCGAAGCGGGCGGGGGCTGGACGATTCAGCGCCTCGATGGGCCCGCGGGAACGCTCAACGCCATCGCCACGCAGGGCGACACCGTCTACCTCGCGGACTTCGTGGAGGACCAACTTCGACTTCGCACGATTCGCACCACGATCGGCGGACCGGGCTCGGTCGAGGAAACCCTCGTGCCCTTTGGCGGGACCACGGCCACGCAGATCGACATGGCCGCCGGCGAAGGGTTTGGCGACCTGGTCTTCAGCTTTCGCGAGACAACGGAGCGACAGCTTTGGTTTGGCCGGCGGGACGCGGACGGCGGCGATGACGAGTGGTCCTTCGAGGTGGTGGACGACGCCCTGGGCAGCGGCGAGGACAGCTCGATCGCCGTGGGCCTCGGCGGCATTCATATTTCGCATCAGAGCGATACGCTCGTCCGCGAGCGCCAGCTTCGCTACACGCGCTTTATCGCTTGCGAGTAGCACTGCCGCGTGGGGCCCGGGATATGCGTGCGGTGTATGGGCTAAGTGCTGGGCGCAGGGCGCAGGACGCAGGGCGCAGGGCGCAGGGCGCAGGGCGCAGGACGCAGGACGCAGGACGCAGGACGCTCAGCGCAGGACGCAGGACGCAGGACGCAGGACGCAGGACGCTGAGCGCAGGACGCTCGACGCACGACGCAGGACGCAGGACGCTCGACGCACGACGCACGACGC
>JBCCRV010000380.1:0-7143 GCA_039201085.1 Myxococcota bacterium
CCGCCCCCCCCGCCGCCCAGACGCGAGCGACCGTCCCCGCCCCCCCCGCCGCCGGGAACGCCGCCCGAACCCCCGCCCCCGCCCATCACGTTTTCCCCCGGCGAAGCGACGACCACGGCGAACATATCACCGGGGCTCACGTCGAGGGCGCCGCCCGCGTAGCCCCCGCCCGCGCCGCTGCTGTTGCCGGCGCCCGAGCCGCCCCCCGCGCCCCAGAGGTCGGCCTCGAGTCGCGTGCATCCGACCGGGACCGTGTAGGCAAACTCGCCCGCGTCGCGAAATGCGGTGTCGCAATCCGTAAGGGGAAGGGCGTCGAAGGGGCAGGCCATCGTCACTCCGTCGCAGACCTCGGCTTCGTCGCAGGGACCCGCGCTGGGCCGGCATTCGATGCCCGCTTCAATCGGGCCGGTGGCCGCGCACATGGGGCTTCCCGTGCTGCAGTCGATTTCGCCGGCCTCGCATCGCTCGGCGATCATGCAGGGTTCGCCCTGGGGACACGCACCGCAGCCGCCGTCCGCATCGCAGAAACCCGCGCTGCACGCAGTTCCGGCCGGTGCCGGGTCCGTGGGGCTGCATGCGGGTTCGTCGCCGCTGCAGTCGATGGCGCCGGCGCGGCAGTCCACGCCGGGATCGCAGGGCGCGTCGGGAATGCAGCTTCCTTCGACCGGCCGGCATCCTTCTTCCGGGAGGCAGAACTCGCCGGTGTCGCAGACCGCGTCGTTCGGCTGGGCGAGGCATGCGCCGGCGAAGCATGCGCCGCTCACGCAGGCCGCAGCAAAGGCACAGTCCGCATCCAAGGCGCACTCGCTAGGGCCGCACTCTTCGGGATTCGCGAGCGAGCACCCGGTCGTGACGCATTGGCCGGCGAAGCATTCGGTGGCGTCGTCCGGATCTCCGGTGCTGGGGCACACGGCGCCGGCGCAGTCGCGCGTGGCGAGGATCACGGACGCGGCGTTCCCGCCGACGCGCAGCGAGATGCGGCGGGTCGCGACGGGCGTTGCGTCGCGGGAAAGGAGCCGGACGGAGATCGTATATTCGCCGGTACGGAGATCTTCGAAGCTCGCGACGCGTGCGCCGACGACGTAGTTGGCAGCGGCGTCCGCTTCGCGGGTGGCCTCGCCGACGATCGCGCCCTCACGTTCGAGCGCCGTCTGCACCCCGGTAAACTCCACCTCCGGGACAAAATCTGTGCGCAGGTCGACGTCGAGCTGCACTGGGTCCGTGCCGCAGGCCATTAAGAGGAAAGCGAATCGAGCGCGCATTCGAGTAGCGTACTCGAAAGCATGCTTCTCGTAGGAGGGGCGGGCCTGCCGCAGGGGTGGTGATGGACTCAGCGTGGTCGCAGAGTGCGTTCATGGATGTGAAGCCTCTCCAGCTCGACGAACCGATACGCACGGATCTTCGCGCGGCAGCGGTCAGCGCCTTGGAGGCGGCCAAAGCGGCGGCGGCGCTAGCCGAGCGGGAACCGCGAGCGAAGCTCTTTTCGATGGCCGGTTCCGCAGCGCGCCGGCGGGCAGACGAAGTTCGCTTGCTTCATCAGGGCGCCTATGACGCGCTCACCCACGTGTCCCAAATGGTTGGCTACCTCGACGGATACGAAGCGCGCACGCGGACGCGAAAGCGCCTTCAGGATGGACTTGCGCGCCCCGAGCGCCGCAGTGCGCGGGAGGGCCTCGAAGCGCTGGCGGAATCGGCGGAACGTGTGGGCCGCGAGCTGGAAACCCTTGCCCGGCGTTCCGAACCAGGCGTCGCGCTTGCCGGTCCAAGGCGGCCGGGCCCGAAGCGAACGGCGCAGGTGGCGAGGGAACATCTGGACGCGCTTCGCGAACGCGTGGCGGCCTTCATGAAGCTGGAAGCGGCCAAGTAGCATTGGAGGGCACGCGCCGGGGGGCGCACGTCTTAAGAGCTGCGCCGTTTTGTCGTTCGCTTATGGGTGTTCGTGGGTATGCTTGACCATATGCGCCAGAGCGCTGCGGGCACGGTTGTCGACTTCATCGAGCAGACGTACTTCCACATCGAGCTCTACGCGGACGGCTTGGTCTGGCTGCGGCGAACGCCCGAGCCCTACGCGACGCTTAATGAGGTGCGCCGGGGCTACTACGAGTTCTTTGAGGTGGCGGATCAGTTCCGCGACAAGCGCACGGCAGCGGGGGCGCCGCCGGCTCCCCTCGGCTTCCTTTACGACGTACGAAAGTCGCCGCCCCCGCGCACGGACCCGGAGTTTGAGCAGGTGCACGAGGACTTTCGGCCGCGGATCTTTCATCGGACGTCGGCCCTGGTGGTGCTGGTGAAGACGTCAGCAGGTCAGATGCAGATGACCCGAATGGGTCGAAAGGACGGCAGTCGCTTCGCGACGACCCAGTCCGAGGCGGATGCCGTGGCCTGGGTGCGCGAGATGATGGCGGAAGCGTCGCCGCTCGGCGATTGATAGCTAAGCAGCCTAGACCCAATGCCATTCGCCTAAAGGGCCGCGGGCCTCGCGGGGGTGAAGCGCGGGCGCGAGGGGTGAAGCGTGGGCGTGAGGGGTGAAGCGTGGGCGTGAGGGGTGAAGCGTGGGCGTGAGGGGTGAAGCGTGTGTAAAAAACCTCGGGCGGGCAGCCGTCATCGAACACTTCACCCTTCACCCACCACGCCCACGCTTCACGCTTCACGCTTCCGCTCTCCACGGATACTCCGTTGTGCGCCTGAACCGAATGGCATTGGCTCTAAAAGGCTCTAAAGCTTTGCGAACCTTCTAGAGCGGTCTAAAAAAGCTGCTTTTCCTTACGGAAGACTTTCGCCCTTCGGGTGTATGCTCTCAGGCCAGGCCCACGGGGGCCCGAGAAGGAAGGTAAGGATGCGCTTTTGGCTGCTGGGAATGATCGCGTTTGCGCTCGCGTGCGGAGGAGAAGAGGAAGCGACGCCGGAGCCGACGGGCGAAGGCGAGCAGGCGGAGGCCGAAGGTGAGCAGGCCGAGGCCGAAGGGCACGGCGAAGGCCCCGCGGCCGCGAACGCCGAAACGGAGCGGCTGAGCGATGCGCGCGTCATGTTTGTGGGCATCGAGGATGGCGCGACGGTCACCGGACCGCTCGTCGACGGAAAGGTGAGCGTTCACGTTGGCATGGGCGTTGAAGGCGCCGAAGTACGGCCCGCAGGCGCGATCACGGCCGGCACGGGCCACCACCACATCATCGTGGATGGCGAAGGCCTTCCCCATGGAACGCCCGTGCCGGCGGACGACACGCACATACACTTTGGCGGTGGCCAAACGGAAGCGGATCTACAGCTCACGCCCGGTGAGCATACGCTCCTCCTTCAGTTTGCCGACGGCGCGCACCGCTCCTACGGGCCCGACCTGACGGCGCGCATTGCGATCACCGTGGCTGAGGGCGAGGCGCCGGCGGAGGGCGAAGCGGCCGAAGGCGAAGGCGCGGGCGCCGAAGGGGCAGCCGAGTAGTCGTGCATAGGTGTCTTCGAGCGCTGCTGGCACTGGCGCTTCTTGCATGCGAAGCGCCGATGGAGCGCCCGCAGACGCCGGAGTCGAGCGGTGCCGTGAGCGAGGTGGTGGTTCCTACGCCGCCGGAGCCCCCGGGCTATGAACCGTCGCTCGAGGCGCCAGCGGACGTGGCGGCGCCCCCGGCGGACGCGGAACGCTTGCCTTCGGGGCTGGCAAGCCGCGTACTCATCGAAGGCACCAGCTCGGAGGGTCCGCAGAGCGAACGGGACCGGGTTACGGTGCACTACACGGGGTGGACAACGGACGGCGAACGCTTCGACAGCTCGCGCGAGCGGGGCGAGTCCTCCACCTTTCCTCTGAACGGCGTCATCGCCGGGTGGACCGAAGGCGTGCAACTCATGCGGGTCGGCGAGCATCGCCGCTTTTGGATTCCCGAAGACCTCGCCTACCCAGGGCGGCCCGGTCGACCGGCGGGGATGCTTGTTTTCGACGTGGAGCTGATCGGTGTCGAGCCCGCCCCGGCGGCGCCGCCCGTGCCGATCGATGTGGCGGCGGTTCCGCCGACCGCGACAACGACGTCGAGTGGATTGGCGTCACGCGTGCTTCAGGCCGGTACGGGCACGGCCCATCCGACGCCCACCGACCGCGTGGAGGTTCACTACACGGGCTGGCAAACGAACGGCGAGATGTTCGACAGCTCCGTCACGCGTGGTCGGCCCGCGACCTTTCCGCTCAACCGCGTCATCGCGGGGTGGACGGAAGGCGTGCAGTTGATGGTCGTGGGCGAAACGCGCCGCCTGTGGATTCCGGAGAGCTTGGCGTACCAGGGCCGCCCTGGGGCTCCTCAGGGGATGCTGGTCTTTGACGTCGAGCTCCTCGCCATCAACCCGTAGGGCGGCTGGCCGCACGTTCCCGGTTCGGGCTCGTTCTTCAGCATCCTGCTAGGCCTTGCAGTGAACTCGAAGGCGGCGTAGGTCTCTGCCATGAATCGCACACTGATCGTCCTCGGACTTGTCGCTTGTTCCAGCTCGCCGCCGGAGGCGGTGGAGAACGTGGAAGTCCCCTCGGAAAACGCGTCCGCGATGAGCGCAAGCGCCATGGCCGGTGGTACGGCACCCAGCCTCGACGCGCCCTCGGACGTGGCGGCGCCGCCGGCGGACGCCGAGCGCACGGCTTCAGGCCTTGCGTCCAAGGTGCTGACGGCGGCCACCGGCACTGATGGCCCGTCGAGCGCGCGCGACCGCGTGACCGTGCACTACACGGGGTGGACGACGGACGGCGAGCGTTTCGACAGCTCCCGGGAACGCGGTCAGCCGGCGACCTTCCCGCTGAACGGCGTCATCGCCGGTTGGACCGAGGGCCTGCAGCTGATGAAGCTCGGCGAGCACCGCCGCTTCTGGATCCCGGAAAACCTTGCCTACCAGGGACGCCCTGGTCGGCCGGCGGGCATGCTCGTCTTTGACGTCGAACTGATCAGTGTGGATCACGCGCCCGAACCGCCCTCCGTACCGGAGGACGTGGCCGCTGCGCCGCCAAGCGCGACGACAACGGACAGCGGCCTCGCGTCGCGCGTGCTCGAAGCGGGCACGGGCTCGGCCCATCCAGCGGCCACGGACCGGGTCCGTGTGCACTACACGGGCTGGACGACGGACGGAGAGATGTTCGATAGCTCGGTCACGCGCGGCCGACCGGCGACCTTTCCCCTCAACCGCGTGATCGCGGGCTGGACCGAAGGCGTGCAGCTGATGGTTGTTGGCGAAAAGCGCCGCTTCTGGATCCCTGCGAACCTGGCTTACGAAGGCCGACCCGGTCCGCAGGGAACGCTCGTCTTCGACGTCGAGCTGCTCGAGATCATCCAGTAAGCCGATGACCGACTACGTCTTTTCGATGCAGGGCCTCACCAAGGTCCATCCGCCAGACAAGAAGATCGTCTCCGATCTCTACCTCTCGTTTATTCCGGGAGCGAAGATCGGCATCATCGGCGTCAACGGCACGGGCAAGTCGACGATTTTGCGCATCATGGCGGGCGTCGATACGAACTTCACCGGTGAGACATGGCTGCGTCCTGGCATCAAGGTGGGCTACCTGCCGCAGGAGCCGGACCTGGGCGACGCGAAGACGGTCAAGGAAGCCGTGGAAGTGGCGGTTCAACCCGTTCGCGATCTGCTCAACGATTTTGAAGCGTTGAGCATGAAGCTTGGCGAACCGATGGACGACGACGCCATGCAGAAGCTGCTCGACAAGCAGGGCGCGATGCAGGACCGCATCGACGCCGTCGACGGCTGGAACCTCGACCACACCCTCGAGCTTGCGATGGACGCGCTGCGTCTTCCCCCCGCCGACGCCGATCCTTCCACGCTGAGCGGCGGTGAAAAGCGCCGCGTAGCCCTGTGTCGCCTGCTCCTCGAAAAGCCTGAGATCTTGCTCCTGGACGAGCCGACGAACCACCTCGACGCGGAGTCCGTCGCTTGGCTTCAGGGCCATCTTCAGACGTACCCGGGCTGCGTGGTGCTGGTGACGCACGACCGCTACTTCCTCGACGAGGTCGTGGACTGGATCCTAGAGCTCGATCGCGGCGAAGCGATTCCGTTTAAGGGCAACTACTCGGAGTGGCTCGACGCCAAACAGGCGCGACTCAAGCAGGAAGAAAAGAACGAGAGCGCCCGCCAGAGGAAGATTCGGCAAGAGCTGGAGTGGGTTCGCGCGTCGCCCAAGGCGCGCCAGGCGAAGAGCAAAGCCCGCATCAACGCCTTCGACACGCTTGTTCAAAACTCGGGCAAGGCCGGCCGGGACGCGAACGAAGTGCGCATCCCGCCGGGGCCACGGCTCGGCAACAAGGTTCTCGAGGTGAAGGGACTGAAGAAGTCCTTCGGCGACAAGCTGCTCATGGAGGACCTCAGCTTTCGCACGCCGCCGGGCGCGATTGTGGGCATCGTTGGTCCCAACGGCGCCGGCAAGACCACGTTCTTTCGCATGGTCGTGGGCGAAGAGACGCCGGACGACGGTGCCATCGAGCTCGGCGAGACGGTGCAGATCGCCTACGTCGATCAGGGCCGTGACGACCTCGACGGATCGAAGACCGTCTTTGAGGTGATCAGTGAAGGCGCCGACGAGATCGACGTGGGCGGCCGCACCGTGTCGAGCCGCGCGTACTGCGGCTGGTTCAACTTTCGCGGGAGCGACCAGCAGAAGCAGGTCGGCAAGCTTTCCGGCGGTGAACGCAACCGCGTGCATCTGGCGAAGTTGCTCAAGGCCGGCGGAAACCTGCTGCTGCTCGATGAGCCCACGAACGATCTGGATGTCGAGACGCTTCGCTCCCTGGAGTCCGCGCTTCTCGAGTTCCCCGGGAACGTGTTGATCATCAGCCATGACCGCTGGTATCTCGACCGGATCTGCACGCACATCTTGGCGTTCGAAGGCGATTCGAACGTGGTCTTCTTTGAGGGCACCTACACGGACTACGCCGCCGATCGGAAAAAGCGCCTCGGTGCCGACGCGGACGTTCCGAAACGCATCAAGTACCGAAAGCTTACCCGCTAAGGAATCTGTCGCGGCTTGGTCGCGCGGACTGGTAGCGACGTTCAGGGCGACAGATTCCTGGGGAAGCGTTGAACTCGGTGTGCGCGGAGCACGTTAGGTGTTCCGCCCCTGCGTGATCAGCTAGGCACGTCACGTTGCGGGGCGCCCGCTGGAGGAGCACTCCTGCG
>JBCCRV010000381.1:0-7139 GCA_039201085.1 Myxococcota bacterium
ACGATGGCCCGAACCACTGGCGCGTGCGCGCCCCCGATGGCGAAGTTCGCTGGTACGGGGCGGCGAGTGAAAACGCCCGAAATCCGCTCTCCGACGAGAACCTCCTGGCCGAATGGATGGTCGCCCGCGTGGAGGACTCCTTCGGTAACGCCATGCGTTTTGTGTGGTCCGAGGACCCGCGATGGCCGGATGTTCGGGGTCCGCGCGGCGCGATTGGAGAGCGTACGCTGAGGTATATTGAGTACGCGAGCCACGCGTCTGGCCTGGCAGCGGACCGGCGAATCGATTTTACATACGGCAACCACAACGCGCCCGTAGCAGGGTTTGCCGCAGGTCTCGCGTGGCAGCACACCGCGCGACTAAACGAACTGACGACCGTGTTGGGTTCTAAGTCCGTGCGCCAGTACCGGCTGGGCTACGCTTCCGATGCGGGACGTAACCAGCTCATCTCAGCAACGGAGTGTGTAGTTGCGGAGCCTGAGGTCGGCACGACGCTCGACAAGGGCATGGTGTGCTTGCCCGCGACGCACTTCGAGTGGTCGAACGAGGTCGGCGGCGACACGTTCGAAAGTGAAAGCGTTTCGCTCAGTAGCGTCGCCGAGTATGACGGCGCGCTCCCTACCCCGGCCTACGGAGTGCCCCTCGATGCCAACGGCGATGGAGCGACGGACTACGCCTACCTTTCGCTGGGTCGGCTCTACCTAAAGCTGGCCGAACCGACGTCTTCAGCGCCGCTCAGGCCGGGCACTCTGACACTAACCACATCGATCTCCGATCTTCGATCGATGACGGACCGGCTCACGGCCCACGACTGGAACCAGGACGGTCGCGACGACTTGATCTACCTTGCGCCCAACGCCGACGTGACCAAGGCCGAAGTCCGCGTCCTGCTTAGCGACGGTGACGACTTCAGCGAGGTCGGCACTGGTCTCGAGTACCTTGGCGCGGAGCTTCATAACGACCTGCTGTCGGGTGATCCGCCGGGTGGCTCGTTTGGCGTGCAGCCGCTCTGGGTTCCCCAAACGCACGGCGTTTCCCGCGGACCCCATCCGACTTCCCAGCAGAGCCTCTGGCGCTTCGGGGACTTCAACGGCGACGGGCTAATCGACGTGCTGGCGTGCGAGCTCGAGGTCTATAAGGACTGCCATCAAACGCGCATGAACGGCTTTGACAGCACCGTGTGCACCCAGGGCGAATGGTCTTTTGCTCCCGGAACCTCCGATTCGTCCGGTCCTGGTTTCGGGCCCAAGGAGATGACCGGAGTGCAAACAGGGTGCGGGTTTTTTCGTTCCGCGACTGGAGCGGGGTGGCCGACGGCGGACCTCACCGGCGATGGCGTGCTCGATGTCCTGATCCCCGACGCCGACTCGTACTACGCCCTGACCTACCGGCATGACTCCGGGTCTTTCGAACTTGCAACGCTTCTTGGAAATACGTCGGGCGCAGCGGATCTCAACACTCGCCGATTCGTCGATCCGAGACTCAGCGACGTCAACGGGGACGGCGTAACGGACCTGATCGTCAAATGGGACACGGAAGACACGTACGCCGCCGCTGAGAACATCGGCGAGGGTCGGCCCCAGGCCCATTGGCGCACTTCCGTGTTCATCGGTCAGGGCGACGGGACTTTTCAGTCGGGCGCGATGAGGTACCCCGATCTGTGGTCGTTCGATTATCGGGAAGTCGGCTTTCGCTTCTCGCGCTGCAACGGCGGCGGAATCGGCAACCCCTGCAACGAGCGCTATCAACACCTCTTTAGCCCGGTCTACCCGATCGATGAAGATGGTGACGGCACCCTGGAGCTTCTCGGCTTCGCGTACGACGAAGGCGCGCAATACGAGAGCAACGTAGGCGCCGGTTTTGGCTGGCCGGACCGCACCCCGTTTGTGTTTCGCAGCGCGGATCCCTTCTACGCCTACGTCGATGTTGCCAACGATGCGAGCGCACCAACTTTGCCGACGCCGCTGCGCGACGACGACGACGAGGAAGGGCGCACCCTGCGTCAGACTCGAATGATTCCCGGCGACTTCAACGGTGACGGCCACCGCGATCTGCTTCAGACCAGCGTACTCCTGGACGATGACACACCGGGCGGGGCCGAACTTCATCTCAACCGTCGAGCGCGTTTTCGGCGAATCGTCGGCGTCGTGTACGGTTCGGGTTCGCGCCAAGAAGTGACGTATTCGATGACCTCCGATCCGGCCGTGTACACGCCCGGCCCCACGTCGGATCATCTTCCCTGTCGATACCCGCAGCGCTGCGATGCGAGGCCGCGCCAGGTCGTGAGCGCGATGACCTACCGCGCCAACTCCGATGAGCCACGGCGTTTCGTCTACGAGTACGCAGACAGCCGTTCCGATCTACACGGTCGCGGCTGGCTGGGCTTTGGTCGCCGAGTGGAAACGGAAGAGCTGACGGGCGCGGTTGTTCGCCACGACTACGGCCACGACGTCATCGATGAGGTCACCGGACTTTATCCCTTTGCCGGCCGAGCGACCAAGCGCATCGCGGTCCTGGTCGGCGACACCTCGCATCCGTTCGACGAGAAGCAGAGCGTCGAGTCGTTCCCCGACGCGTCGTTAGAGATGGTTGGCTCGGTGGACGTCACGCGCTTCAACTTTCAGCACTATCTGGACGCGGAGCGGCCACGGCTTCGGGTGCTGGAGTCATCCAACACAACGAGCCGCTACGCATTTGTCGATTGGCCCTTCGACGGCGAGCCCCACGAGGACATTCGGCACGCCACCCCGATCGCTGTGACGCACACGCGCCGCTACTACGATGAGGGGGCGCCCTACGGCGTTCGCCATCTTCCCATCCGAATCGAAACGCGGCAGCCCGTACGGCCCGACGGAACGAATGCGGAAGCGCGTCCCTACCCGAGTCCGCCGCTTTCTCAGGGTGGACTCGTGACCACCGATCTTCGCTACGTCGACCCTCCGTCCGATCCGGATGGAGATGCGTCGCGATGGGTCACGGGTCTTGTGCAGTCGCGCACTTCATCGGCCGATGACGGTTGCGACGCCGCTACGGCGACGAGCTTCGAATACGATCCCGATACCGGCGCACTCGTTTCGCAAACACGCAGTCCCGGGGGCATGATCGCCGTTCGCCCCGGCGAAACGGAAGAGCAAACGCTCGCTGCCCAGTGGCAGCAGAGCGCCCTCGAATACGATTCGTACGGAAACCTTCGAAAAGCGCACATGAAGGACCGGAGCGGCGAGCAGCGGACGACGGAATGGCACTACGCCGCAAGCGATGGCTACACCTTTCCGACGTCGCTACGAAACGCCCTCAACCATCAAACGGCGTTTGCCTGGCGGCCCACCGACGGCACGCTGTTCTCGCTGACGGACCCGAACGGCCAAACCACCTTCACGGTACGCGATGGATTCGGGCGCGTAAGGGAGCAGCACGAGCCAGGCGCGCCGGCGGTGTTTATGGACCTTATCGAGTCGCGCGACACCGGCGGTGTGGTCGAGTCCACCACGGCCACTATTGCTCAGAGCGGCTACGGTGAGGCAAGCGCGACGTATGACGCCTTCGGCCGCGTCGTGGAACGGCGGTGGCTCGCGCGTAACGGCTCAGGCGATGCCCGCGAAGCCTCCGTAACGTTGGACTACGACGTTCTGGGGCTGCTGGCGCGCGAGTCGGCCCCCGCCTTCGACGGTGAAGGCCGGGTCTACACCCGGTACCATCGCGACGTGTTCGGCACGGCTCGCCGAACGATCGACGCGCTCGGCGGCGTGACCCATCGCTTCTCGAAACCGTTCGAGCGCTTTGCGCGAAACCCCTCGGGATTCGTTGCCGTCGAACAAAGGAACGCTGCGGGTCACGTCGTAGACGCACAGGGCTTTGGCGAGGATCAAGGCATGAGCTTTCGCCGCTGCTACGATGGCCGCCTGAACGAAACGCTCGACCCGCGCGGAAACCGCGTATCGATCACCTATGACGCACTCGGACGCATCATCGAACAGGACGACCCTGACCACGGGATCACCGCGCTCCGCTACAATGGATTCGACGAACTCGTCGAACGCATCGACGGCGAAGGCCGCGCCAGCGCGTTCGACTACGACGCGCTGGGAAGGCGGGTGCGCCGCACCACGACCGCAGGCTCCGACCTGTACGAGTGGGACAGCGCGGATGCAATTGGTCAGCTTTCCTACGCCGTCAGCGCCGACGGAATCAAGCAGGTCTTCGAATACGATGACCTGCAGCGTCTCTCTGCGGTCAGTCAAACCGTCGACGACATCGTCTACCGGTTCCGTCACGACTACGACGGCCTAGGTCGGCTCATCCGCACCGACTACCCGACCAGCGCGAAGCACGCGTTTCGCGTCAACTACAAGTACCATGGCGCGCAAGGCGGCCTCCACGAGGCGTCATCGCCGGATGCGGGCTTTTTGTGGAGCTTTATCGGCGGCAACGCGGGCGGTCTGGTGACATCGGAACGCTACGGAAACGGGTTTCGCAGCGATCGCGACTACGTACCCGGTACGGGCCTTCTCTCTTCCCTTCACACGTACGGAACCGCCCGACTGAATGGATCCAGTTTTCCGCGCGCGACGAGCGTTCAGGATTGGAGCTTCCTGTACAACCGGGCGGGTCAGCTCACCGAACAGAAGGATCATGTGCAAGGCTTCGGGGAGGAGTACTCGTACACGAAACGCGGTCAGCTTCGCGAAGCGTTTCCAAACGATTGCTCCGATCCCGACGCGACCCTCGGTTGCCGGGTGCGCTTCACCTACGACGTGCTCGGCAATCTCGAGGAAGTTCGCGGGGGTACGCCTTCCGCAGGCGTTCGGGAGTACACGGGACTTCAGCCGCATGCAGTGAGCCGCTTCGCCGGCGTGACCCGAAACTACGATCAGACCGGAAACTATACGGGCCATGCAAAGCTCGACATCGACTACGACGGGCGCAGTCTGCCCGTTGAAATCGACGATCGCAGCACGGGTCGTAGCGTCAGGATCCGCTACGACGCCTTCGGCAACCGCGCCGCCACCGACGGGCCCGACGGCTTTCGCGTGTACTTCGGGGCGTTCGAACGGCGCGGCAACGACGAGGTCTACCGAGTCCCGGTGGGCTCCGCCACCGCCGAAGTCGTTCGCCCGGCGTCCGCCCCCGGCACGCTTTCCGTCTCCTACCTGCACGCTGGACGGCGCCGTTCCATTGAAGCCGTGACGGGTGAGGTGGGCGGAGACAACCGTGTTCTCGAGCTCGCCAACTTCGCTCCGTATGGCGAGCGTAGGGACCTAAGCTGGACCTACGGCGACAGTCGCGGGTTCAGCGGCAATGACGCGGGCTTCGGTGGCCACGAAGTTGAGGACGCCGGTGGCCTTCTCGCAATGGGTGCGCGCGGCTACGACCCGGAAATGCGGCTGATGACCGAAGCCGACCCGCTCGTTGGAGATCCGAGAAGCGTCATCGGGTTCAACCGCTACCTGTACGCCTGGGGCGATCCCATCAACTACCACGACCCCTCCGGCTTAAACCCGGAGTGCCTGCAGTTTGAATGGCAGTTCACACTCGCCGACCGCCAGGCGCGTATTCTAGGCCACAATGTGATGAAGTCGCTGCCTGGCATCTGTGATGGCGAATGCTCGATGCCGGGATCGGAGATCTTTGGCGAACGCTGGTTCATCCAGCCCTCGGGTCCCATGAGCCTCGCGCCAGCCCTGAGCCAAAGCTCACCGCTCGACCAGCGGTCCATCGACATTAGTGCGTGGGACAGCTTTCCCGAGGCCGAAGTTCGCGCGGACATCGCAGCGCGCGCTGTTCCAGCAAGCGTTCCCGTCGGCGGTCAGTCCCGGACGATGCTGGAGCCGATATTCGCCATGGAGTTCATAGAGGCCAATGCCGACACGAGCGGTGGCATGAGTGAGATCGCGGGGAGTTTCGTGCCAGGCGTGGGAGAGACAATGGACTTTGAAGCGCTGATTGCTGACGACTCCAGCACCTTCGAGCGTGTCCTTTCCGGCGGAAGCCTGGTCGCCAGCGTGTTCACGCTGGGTACGTCGCCCAACGCCGCGCCCTTCATTCGAGGCGGACGCCGTGCCACGGAAATCATCGACGGCTTCGGAGACGTTGGTAGACACGCCGACGAAGTCGCGCCCGGTGTGCTAAGTGTCGTGGATGATGGTGCCGAGGCCCTCGGCGGCCTGAGCGGCGGCGGTCGAGTCGCCGGCCGAACGGGGTCGGAGGTCGTTCAGCAGACCTATCGCACGATTCAGTCCGGTGGCCGTACGTTGCGACCTCGCACAGCAAGGGCGCTTAACGAGTTCTTTGGCACTTCGTATCACCGGCGGGAGTGGGGGCGAGCGCTCGAGAGTCTCAAAGAGAGTTTCGGCCTACCCGCAAACCATCACGCGACGATTCTCGAATCTGGCGACTACCTGGATGATGCCGGCGAAGTGATCGGCAACCTATACGATTACTTGCCATGAAGACGTTGAACAAAACTCCATACGACGATGTCTATCCGACATGCGAACGCGCGGTTGCGAAGCTTCGCATCTACCCGGGCGCCCTCACTCCCAGGCAAGTCTCGAACATCCTGTGCATTCAGCCCTCGTCTTCGCAGACTATTGGCGAGAGACACGTTAACTCTCACGGGCGAGAGCGAGTTCCGACAATCAATGGTTGGTTCTTGTCCTCCGAGGGGCATTCCTCGTCGCTGGATTTGCGCAGACATCTAGACTGGTTGCTCGATGTCCTGGAGCCCAAGGCGGCGGAGTTGACGCAGCTTCTATCGTCGGACGGGGTCTCGGCCCACGTGTATTGCATTTGGTGGTCCGTTGCCGGACAAGGCGGACCGATACTCTGGCCGTCACATATGCGGCGTATGGCGGACCTCGGTCTCGAGTGTCAGTTCGATATTGGTTTCTTTGGAGATGACGATGAGGAGTAAGAACTTCACTTTCTGCGCCGTGATACTCTTGGCAGGCCACAGCGGTTGCACAGCTTCGTCTGCCGACCTCGGCGTGCCGTGCAGCGAGGCGGACGTCGAAGCGGGGCGCATGGTCTATTCGATCGCGCCGGGCGGGGTGGGAGACGACAATAGGAAGTTTGGTTCGGTTCCGTCGGACAGTTGCTCAACGGGCGTGTGCGCCATTGGAACGGCGTTCACCTTCGAG
>JBCCRV010000382.1:0-7136 GCA_039201085.1 Myxococcota bacterium
AGCGGTGCCTCTCGATGCGCCGCGAGCACGTCGCGCACCGTCTCTCCGGGCGCGAGGTCGCCGAGCGGTGCAACGTTGGGCGCTTGCGTCGGCGGCGGCGGGTTGCAGACGACGCGTTCGGCGGTCCAGAAGCCGCGCCGAATCGGGTCCGAAAAGCCCAAAGGCGAATGGGCCCGGAGCGTGGACGGATGGGTCAGCAGACCGGCGCGTTCCGCGGGCAGTTCGACGCGTTCAAAGGCTTCACCCAGGGCGGCGTCGATGCCGTAGTGCTCGGCAACGCTGGCGTTCGCAAAGGTCCACTCGGCCGTAAGCAGTTCGTCCAGCGGCGCTTCGTGAAAGACCGTGTCGATAAAGCGAACGGTCTCTTCCCGAAGGTCTTCGTAAAGGGCGCGCTGCGCATCGTCGACGGCGACCGTCGGCAGACCGTCGACCTGAATCCACTGGCGGGCGAAGGTCGCGTAGAGCCGTTCGCTACGGCGGTCTCCAAGCATGCGCCGCGTCTCCGCCTCGAGCACTTCGGCGTCGAGGATGGTCGCGTCGCGCGCGCGCTCTAGGAGCGCCTCGTCCGGTCCAGACGACCAGAGAAAATAGGAGAGTCGATTGGCGACTTCGTAGGCGTCGGGGGAGTCGCCTTCGCCTTCGCCCACGTGGTGAAAGAGAAAGTCGGGCGACGTGAGGGCAAAGATGACGAGCGTCTCAACGGCGGAGCCATAGTCCTCGTCGACCTCCCGCCCGATCGCCGTGAGTCGGTCGATGGTCGAATCGCGCACCGGTCGGCGAAAGACCCGCTCGAGCCACCAGCCAAGCTCCGGCTCAAGGCAGTTCCAAAGCTCCGATCCGGATGCGCTGGCGCAGTGCGAGAAGGGCGAGAGTCCGCCGCTCGCGCGAACTTGGGACGCGAAGGCAGCGGCGGCGTCGTAGTAGCGGGTGGCCGATTGCCCCGCCATCGAGAGGGTGGCGCCGTCCGTGTCGAAGCCGTCGCCGTTGAGCTGATCCGTGGGAAGGTCGACGTCCGGCACGGCTTCGCCAAAGAAGTCGCCGATCGTGTTCCGGTATTCGCGGGCGTTGAGCCGGCGGAGTTTGGAACGCCCCGGGCCGACCATCGCGCGCGCTTCGGTTGCGTCGGGCACCTCCGGCATTTCGATGGCGGGTGCGTTTGCAGCGGGTTCGTCCACGGCGTCGCCGATGGTCCCGTTGCAGGCCGCGAGAAGCGAAACGGCTGCGCACCAAGCGGCTCGTCCATGGCTCATGGCTCTAGCGTACGGGGTGCCCGACGGACCCGTGGTAACCTGGTTTGCGCGAATCGGCGACGAGCTCCATTGGGTCTTTCGCCCACAAGCGGCTCGGCGAAACGTCGCTTCATGCACTACCCTCGTGTCCCGTGCCTGGCTGGAGGAACATCGTGCTGCTGGTGTTGGTAGCCGCCTGCAGCGACGGCGAGCGCTCCGCGGACGTGCGGGTGCTCTTCGATGTCGACGCCGCGCTCGCGGTTTCGGACTCGGCTCGGGTCGCCGTAACGTTCTGGCGCGATGGTCAGCCTTCCCATCGCGATGGCGAGACCCTCGACCTCACCTTTGAAGGCGGCGTCGCCGAGCTCGGTGTGGCCGCGGGCGACAGTGAGCGTTCCCGCCGCTACACGATCTTTGCGGAGCTCTTCGATGGCGATACTCGCATGAGCTGGCTGCGGCTGCGGAGTGGTTTTCTCGCCGAGGGTGAAGGGGTCGTTCGGGCGCGATTCTACGGCGGCTGCCGCGAGCCCTCGGATCGACCCGCACCGGGGTTTGATTCGTCGGACACGTGTGGAAGTCACGATTCATGCGTCCGCGGCGAGTGCGTCGGAGCGTGCGTCGAGCCCAGCGCGGGTGATTCGGGCGCGCCGACGCCCGAGAGCGCATGCGGGGCGGCAGACTGCGCGCCCGTCGATACCTTGGTGGTGGGCCGGGGCATGAACTGCGCCCTGCGCGAAGGCGATGCGTTCTGCTGGGGGCGCGTGGCGCGCGGCTTTTCCGCGTGGAACGGGCAGCATGTTCGCCCGAGCCGGATCGTCGGCGTCGATGGTGTTGCGCGCTTTGCGCCGGACGTCGATGGGATCGAAATCGAGTCCGAACACGTGTGCCTCACGGCCGGAGGTCAGCTTCGCTGCGGTGGTCGAAACAACGGCGACTTCGAAATCATCGGAGCGCCCCAGCCGAACGTGCGCCCCTGCTGCGAAATCGAAATGGATACGCCGACCCCCGTCGCGCAGTTTGGGCTCGGTGCGTCTTTCACGTGCGTGGTCGGCGAGCGCGGCGTCGTTGGGTGCTTGGGGCGCGATCCGAACTCGCTGGAGCCCGTCTCCGGTTACCGCGAAGCCTTCGAAGGCGCACCGAGCCATGACCGCGTGCTGCCCCTCTGGGCTGAACTATGCGCCTTTCGCAGCGGCAACTTCGCGTGCACGCAGGGCTCGTTTCCCCTCTCGGGGACGGACATCAACGCGATCAGCGCGCGCACCGGAACGATCTGCGTCGTGCGAACAAGCGGTGCGCTTGAGTGCTATGGGCGAAGTCTCACGAGCCCCCAGTGGCCCGAGTCTCCCTATGTGATTCCGGGAAGCTGGCACGACGTGGGTGTATCGATTCAGATCGTCGGCGACGACATGGCGATTTGCGCGATCGACGACGCGCGTCGACTGCTGTGCTGGGGCGACGCTGCCGGCGGGCGTACGGGAACGAGCGAGTTCGTCAACGACACGGCGCCGATCGAGCTCGGCGCGGGACGCCGCTGGCAGTCGGTTGGCGTGGGGCGCTTTCACGCGTGCGCCCTCGATGAACTTGGCGAGATCGGCTGTTGGGGCCGCAACGACGTCGGCCAGCTGGGTAGCGATGGCCCGGACACCCTCACACCGCGCGCCGTGTGCGTGCCTGATTTCTAACATGTCCCAGGACTACATCGGTCTGGGCAAGCTTGCCGAAGGCGGCATGGGAAGCGTCGAGCTCGCCGTGCGTCAGAAGCAGACCTTTCAGCGGCTCTTTGCGGTCAAGCGCTTGAAGCCGGAGTTTCGCGCGAACCGGGAGTTTCGCCGCATGTTCCTCGACGAAGGGCGCATTGCCGGTCTCGTGCAGCATCCAAACGTGGTGAGCGTGGTGGACGTTGGCGAAGACAAGGAAGGACCGTACCTGGCGATGGAGCTCGTCGAGGGGCTCACGGTGTCGAAGTTGATCCGAAGTCATCACGCGCTCGGCCAGCGCATCCCGCTGGAAATCGTGTTGCGCATCATGCATCAGGTGGCCTTGGGACTGGCGGCGGTGCACGAGCTCGAAGACATCACGGGAAACCGTTTGAACGTCATTCACCGCGATATCTCTCCGCAAAACATTCTCGTGGACTTCGAGGGCGTGGCGAAGGTGAGCGATTTTGGCGTCGCGAAGGCGCTCGGGCAGCTTCAGGAGACGACGACGGGCCTGCTGAAGGGCAAGGCGGGCTATATGTCGCCGGAGCAGCTTCGCTTTGAGGAGCTCGACCAGCGCTCCGATCTCTTTTCCTTTGGCACCGTGCTCTTCGAGATGCTCGCGGGCAAGCGGCTCTACAAGCGTGAGACGGCTGCCGCGACGGCGCGCGCGATCCTGTCCGAGCCGCCGCCGGACATCATGGATGAGCGCCTCGACGTGTCGCCGGAAGTGGGCGAACTGCTCTTTGAGCTGCTTGCGAAGGATCCGGCCCACCGCCCCGAATCCGCCCGGGCCGTCGCGGAGCGCGTGCTCGACTGCATCGCGGCGGCGAGCTCGCCCGGCGAGGAAGCGCTCGTGCGTGAGTACATGCTCGAAGTCTTCGGCGACGAGCGCAGCGACCTTCGTCATCGTACGCAGCGCTTACTGCGGGAGCGCAACGTGGCAGGTCCTGTCGCTCCCGGGCACCGTCGCTTGTTTCGCGCATCCGTGGCGGCGGCGCTCGTGGCTGCCCTTTGCGGCGCGGGTCTCGTCCTCGCCTTTCGCTCGGAGCCGCCCGTGGAGGTAGCGGAGCGCGCGGCGACCATCAACGATGTGATCGTGCCAGAGGCCCTGGACGCGGCGAGCGCCGCTGATGTCGGTGTGCCGGATCGCGGCGCGGTGGACGCCGCTACGAGCCCTGCGCCGATCGAGTCCGAACCGCCGCGCATGCGTCGCGTTCGCGCTCGCCGTCCTTCGATGACCGGAAGCCGGCGGGCGAGTGAGGCACGCACACGCATGGAGCGCGGACTGGCGAAGGGACGGGCCGTTGCGTTCTGAGTCGCGGGGTCGAGGGTGGCGGTTTGCTGCCTTGCTTGCTCTCCTGACGTCGGCGTCCGCGGCGTCTGCGCAGGATCCGCTCGTTGAAGCCCGCGAGGCACACATGGCGGCCCTCGCCGCGTTGGAGGAGAACGACCTCGAGGTCGCCGAAGAAGGCTTTCGGCGCGCCCTTCGGCTGGGTCGCCGGGCTTCGTCGGCCTACAACCTCGCGCTTGTGCTGATCGATCGCCGCCAGTTCACGGAGGCGCGGGACCTGCTCCGAGAGCTTCTGGCGGACGAGTACGGAGAAGCACCGGTAGCCACCGGCGAGCTGCAGACGCTCGTACGGCGTGCGGAGGCCGGTCAGGCCACCTTGGTGCTCGAAACGAACCATGGTCAGGCGATCGAAGTGGAAGTAAGCGGTGTCGGCGGCGTCCTCCGGGCCGACGAGGCCCTTCGCCTACGGCTTGATCCGGGTCCGCATCGCGTGGAGGCCGCCGTGCCTATCGAGACGCTAGAAGTCGAGCTTCGCTCCGGTCAGACACACACCCATCAGGTCGTGTTGCGCGCACCGGAAGCGCCCGGCCCGGTTCGCTCGGAACCGATTCGCTCGGCGCCCGACGAGGACGTTGCTACGCCGTCGGGTACGCGGCGCCGTCGAAGGGTGATCGGTGCGGTGCTGGGCATCGTTGCGGCGGCGGGCTTGGCCGTCGGTATCGCCGTGGCGGCGTCCGGTGGTGGCGGCAGCAGCAGCGACCCACCGATTGTCACGGCGCTCACGCCCTAAAGAAGCGTGATTTCCTGGAAGTTGGTGTCTTCCACGACGTATTCGATGCGACGCCCGACGCGCTGAGCGGAGCATGAACCGTATTCGACGAGCGAGCGTAGGGCGGCCTGGACAGTTCGCAGCGGAATGCCCAAGTCTGCCGCGAGCTGCTTGGCACTTCCCCGACTTTCGCCGAGGCGTCCGAGGATCGAATCGGCCAGCGCAGCTTGACTGCTCGGGTCCGGGAAGGCGAAGTCCTCTTCGACCTGGAGCGCGTAGTTCGCGTTTTCAGACTTGAGCTCGGCCAGCCCCTCGATGTGGTGGCGGAGGCGGCTCCGCAGCGTCTTGAAGGCCGCTTCGTGCACTTCCGGCCGGTACCGAAAGCCGTATGCCTGGCGAAAGAGCGCTTCGCGCGACAGCGCTTCGGGCGCGAACACCAGACGCGAGAGCAGCACCTCCACGCGCGTAGCGTCCGAACCGCTCGGTTCAAGCACCTTCACCTCGCGTGGTTTGCGCATCGTTCGGTGGCTCGGACCGGAGGCACTGACAAAGACGTGCCCCTGAGTGCGCTGCGATCCCATCGCGAGGCCCGAGAGCATCGGGGGCAGTTCGTGGCGGCTGCCGCGCACCCACTCCAGCACTTCGTCTTCCCGCGCGTCGCCCCGATCGAAGGCACCGCCCACGGCGCGAAGGCGTCGAATGTCCTCTTCGATGAGTGCGACGTCGCCCCCCGACGCCGGGGGTGTACCTTCGCCAAGGAGCCAGGTGCTGGCCTCCCTTGCGCGCAGTCCCAAGGGCGTGGACGAAGGCAGGGGTTCGGCCCCGGCGAGCACGCGTTCCCAAGAAAGCCATCCGTGCCAAAGATGGCCGCTGGCGCGGTGGCATGCGGCCGCGACACGCGATGCGATGTGCGCCTGTCCGCTCAACCGTCGCACGCGCACGAAGAAGATGCCGGCGAGAAAGTTGAAGACCCAGTCCCGTTCGGTTTGCGCCATGCGTAGGGCCCGTCGCATGAGACGACTGCTCTCCACGAACTCCTCGTCGAGGAGCGCGGCGATCGCGGCAAGGAGCGTGCCTCCCGTCACGGCGCGGGCGTCGGCGTGCTCCCTTCCAAGGGCTACGAGCGATTCGGAGGCGCGACGCACCTGTTGTGCGTTCCCGTTCAGTACGCTGAGGAGCCCGCCCACGTGGAGCGCGGCGCGGGCGTCTGCGCCCTTCGCTTGCTCGTAGATCTCCTGGAGCGCCGGGTGGTCCGTTTCGAGCAGTGCGCGAACGCCCGCGAAGATCAGCGAGTAAGGCGCGCCCGCACCGTCGATGACGACACCGTCGAGAAAGGCGCGAACGGTCGGAAACTCGTCGGGCTCACGGCGCGCGAGGGCCGAGAGCGCGATCGCAGCCACGGTCCAGGTGGGTTCGAGCTGGGCTTCGGAAAGCGCGCGTACGTTTCCTTGCTGCGCCTCGACAAACACCACCGGAACGCTCGCGCTCACGGACCGAGCGTACCAACGCCCGGCGCCGATGGAACGGAAATCGCCGGCAGGCGTGCTTGAGCGAGACGTCGCCGCGTCGCGGTTTGCCGGGCGCGGGTCGGCGAGCGGTGGGCGCGATCGGTGGAACGAAGACGCGCCGCGCACTCGCTGGGACCACGTATCGGAATTTCTTGCCCCAAGTGACGGATATGGCGGCTGCATGGGTGTTGTCGCGCAGCCCATGCCATCCCCTATCTGGTAGGCTTGAGCGATGCGCGTCCAGTTTGTTTTGCTTTCGTTCCTCTCCTTTATTTTGGGGAGCTGCAGCGGCGGAGGCGGCGAGCGCTCGCTTCAGGTGAACGTGCGCACAGACTTTGCGCCGCTGATCGATTTCAGCGAAGTGACCGTCGAGGTGGCGGGTCAGATCCGCCGCTTCGAGGTGCGCGCGGATCAAAACTTCATTCGCGGGGTCCGCGTGGCGGAGTTCGAGGAGCTCGCCGAGTCCAACGTAAGCGTTCGCGCAGCGCTCGTCATGCCTTCGGGGGCCCGTGTCCTGGATCGCTTGGTGGAAGCACGTGTGACGGGCCCGACGACGGTGACGAGCGCTGCGCGAACGCTTACGTTGGACTCGGCGAGCTCCTCGAACTCCGCCACGCGGACCCCGCGAATGAAGTTTTG
>JBCCRV010000383.1:0-7127 GCA_039201085.1 Myxococcota bacterium
GAAGCGACCGAGCTCGAAGACGCGCACCACGTTCGGGTGGCGCAGGTGCACGCACAACTTCGCCTCGTCGACGAACATCTTCAGGAAGTCGTCGTCCTCGGCCAGGTGCGGCAGGATCCGCTTGAGCGCGAGGTACTTGTCCACGTCCGGCGCATGGAACGGCCGCGCGCGGAAGACCTCGGCCATGCCGCCCACGCTGATGCGCTCGAGCAAGCAGTATTGCCCGAAGAGCATCGGCCGCTGCTGATATCCGCTATCCGTTGCGCTCATTGCGTGTGAACCACCGACGAATGTACCCAAACGTGGGGCAGTATAGGATGCTATTCGACGACCGTAAACGTCGCTTGCACCGCTCCGTGATCCGACCCGGCGAGCCCGGAGCGCCCGTCGTCGTGGACGGCGCGCACGGACTCGGGGACGGTCAAGCGCGAGGCGTGCAAGCAGGGCATGCGCACGCTGCGCGAAGATGGCGCGCGTCAGGTCATCGCCGGCATCACGAGCATCGACGAGGTGCTCGCCGCAACGCAGGCCTCCGAACTGGAGATCGCCGCCGAATAGGTGCGTCATCGATGGGCATCTACGCATACAGAGGCATCAACGCCGCCGGAAAGGACGTCAAGGGTCTGAAGGACGCGGACAGCGCCAAGGCGCTGCGACAGCTTCTAAAGCGCGAGGGTGTGCTCGTCACGGAGGTGCTCGAACAGGCCGAAGCCGCCAAAAAGAACGCCCGTGAGATCGACTTCAAGAAGATGTTTCGCCGCGTCAAAACGGTGGACCTCTCGATCGCTACGGCAAACCTCGCGACGCTGGTGAAGGCGGGCATTCCGCTCGTCGAGGCGCTTACGGCGCTCATCGAGCAGACGGAGCAGCCCGAGCTCAAGGCCGCGTTCACGGAAGCGCGCGACAAGGTCAACGAAGGCACCAGCTTCGCCGATGCCCTTCGCCTTCATCCGAAGTACTTCACGAACCTCTACGTGAACATGGTTTCCGCCGGCGAAGCGTCGGGCAACTTGGAGGTCGTTCTCGACCGCCTCGCGGGCTTTTTAGACGCTCAGGTAAAGCTCGAAGGCAAGGTGCGCGGCGCCCTCGCCTATCCAGCCGTCATGTTTGTGATGAGCATTCTGATCATCGCGTTGATGATGGTGGTCGTCGTTCCGAAGGTGACGAACATCTTCGAGGGCTTCGGCGAAGCCCTTCCCTGGTACACGGAGCTGCTCATCTTCGTGAGCGGCGTGTTTACCGACTACTGGTGGCTGCTCATCATTCTCTTCGGCGGCGGGGTATACGCCTTTGTGCGCTGGCGCTCGACGGAGGAAGGCCGCGCCAAGTGGGACCGCTGGATTCTTGGGCTTCCGCTCTTTGGCCCGCTGCTCCTGCGGGTGGCCGTGGCGCGCTTTTCACGTACGCTCGGCACCTTGCTCTCGAGCGGCGTTCCCGTGCTTCAGGCGATGGAGATCACGCGCAACGTGCTCGGCAATAAGGAGCTGATGGAGGTCATCGACGACGCGCGCGCGAGCGTTCGCGAAGGTGACGGCCTCAGCAAGCCCCTCAAGTCGTCGGGCAAGTTTCCGCCGATGGTCACGCACATGATCGCCATCGGCGAGCGCACCGGTCAGCTCGAAGCGATGCTCGACAACGTGGCCGATGCCTACGACCAGCAGGTCGAGGTTCAGGTGCAGGCGATGAGCTCAGTGCTCGAGCCGCTCATCATCGTGATCATGGGCGGCATCGTTGGCGGTATTGCGGCGGCCATTCTTTCCCCCCTTCTGCAGATCAATGACTTCGTGGGCTGAGCGGAAGCGATGGCGCGACGGAAGCAGAGCGGACTTACCCTTCCCTGGGAAGAGCGGCAGCGTGGCCTGCGCCGCTTCCTATCCGGGTCGCGCTGGAAGAACACCCTCGCCTTTTCGGCCATCGCCGTTGCCGTCGGCCTTCTCTGGAGCTCGGCGGACGAACGGCACCGGCGCGAGCAAAGCCGCGCCGCCATCGCCACGATGCAGCGCGCCATCAACGAGTTTCGCGCGGACCTCGGCCGCTGCCCGCGCTCCACGACGGAGCTCGTGCATCCGCCCCGCAGCGGCCGACGCTACCTGCGGCGCACGCCCAAAGACGGCTGGGGCAACGAGCTTTTCGTGCAGTGCCCCGGCCACTTCGACCCGGACGCCGCCGAAGTGCTCAGCGCCGGCCCCAGCGGCGACTTCACCATCGACGACAACGTTCAGTGAGCGGGAAACGCTCCACCTTCAACCCCGAGCGCGCCAGCGCAGCTTTTCGAACCGCCCTTTCCAATCAACCCGACCCACCGCTGCCAACCACACCAACTACGCAGCTTCTAAAGCGAAGCCCAACTTCAGCGAACTAGGAAACATCATGTCCCAGCCCCACCGCCGCCCTGCCCTTCTTCTGCGCCGCCGTCGTGGCGAAGAAGCCATGACCCTCATCGAGATCATGATCGTCATCGTGATCATGGCCCTCATCGGAACAGGCGTGACCCTCGCCCTCTTGCCGAGCCTGGAGCGCGCCCGCATCCGCGACACCGAAGGCGCCGTGCAGACGGTGCGCAGCGCCGCCATTCAGTTCCGCGCCGAAAACCCCGGCGACGGCTGCCCCTCCGTCGACGACCTCGCCGAGCAGCAGTACCTCGACTCCGGCCGCCGCCTTCAGGACGCCTGGGAGCAGGACTTCGAAATCGCCTGCGAGGGCCGCGACATTATCGTCACGAGCCCCGGTCCAGACGGACAATTCGGCAGCGAGGATGACATCAGCTGAAAACAATTGTTTTCAGCTAGTGGGGTCCTGACGCGGGCCTGACGGAGACTGAAGAGGATTTTAGATGACGCTCGAAGATAGGCAGCTGGATGACGTGAGGAGTGCCGATGCGCGCTCGCGTCGCGCTGCGCGCTTCGAGCTCGTGTCCGCAGTTCTCATGACGGTGGGCTTTCTAGCGGCCCTCAGTGTCGGAGGCGTCGCATTGGCGAACAGCATGTCCCCGGCGAGGTCTTCGCTTGGACGAACGCTGGAGAACTGGAAATGCCGGCACATTGCCTACTGCGAAAGTCGGATACGGGTGACCGAGGGGGCAGTGCAGACCGTTCGCAGCGCAGCGATTCAGTTTCGCGCTGAAAACCCTGGAGACGGCTGCCCGTCGATGGACGACCTCGCCGAGCAGCAGTACCTCGACTCGGGGCGCCGCCTTGAGGACGCCTGGGAGAACGATTTTCGCATCGCTTGCGTAGGTCGCGACATCGTCGTCACGAGCGCGGGTCCGGATGAGCTCTTCGGGACGGAGGACGACATTGAATAGTCGCCTTCATCGGATCCCCTCCCGACGTGGCGAAGCCACGTCGGGTATTACGCTCATTGAGATTCTGCTCGTGATCGCCATCGGTGCGATCATCATTGCCGGGGCGGCGAGCGGCATTGGGGCGATCAACCGGACGAATCTGCGGGCCGCTTCGACCACGCTCGGTGCGGCGGCGCGTTTTTCCTTTCATCGCGCCGTGAGCGCCGGGAAGACCGTGCGCATTGCGCTCGATTTTAACGCCAACACGATCAGCCTCGAAGAAGCGCACGGCGATATCACCATCGAGAGCGAAGAGGACGACGACGATGACGAGGGCGATGACGACGGCGCGCGTGATCCCTGGGTGAACGCGCGGGCGCGTTTGGAAGGCAGCATCGGCGCGAACTTGGGGCGCGCGTCCTTTTCGGTGATCAGCGAGCAGACCGACGAAGACGGCGACGGACGGGTGCAGCGTACGCCCATCGATCGCTTTCAGCCGCGGCCGCTCGAGGGCGTGGTGATTCATCGGCTGATTTCTCCGCACGAGCTCGAGCCGCGCGAAGAGGGAACCGGCTACATCTACTTCTTTCCGAGCGGGCGCGCCGAAAACGCCGTCGTGCAGTTCATGAACAGCGACGAGATCATCTACTCCGTCGAGATTGAAGCGCTCACGGGCAAGCCGGAGATCTACAATTACGAGTTTGGCGAGGAAGATCTCGAAGAACGCGAGCTGAGGGATCCGGGATGAACCTTGCCTCAACTTCGACTTCGACGAGGGCCCGGCCGAACGCGTCGCTGAAGCAAGCCGGCTTCACACTGCTCGAGGTCATGATCGCCGTGGCGATCTTGGGCGTAGGGCTCAGCGCCATCTTCTCCAGCGAGGTACAGTCGGCCTACACGGCGGCCTATGCGCGCGATGCAAACACGGCGGCTCTCCTGGCCCGCTGCAAGATGGGCGAGATCGAAGAGCAGGTGCTCAACGAGGGCTTTCCCGCCATCGACGACTCGGGCGAAGACGGGTGCTGCGACGACGCCGAGGTGGATGGCTTCACCTGCGAATGGAGCATCGACCGAATCGTGCTTCCGGAAGGCTACCTGGAGGAAGAAGCCGGCGACGACGGTCTGCTCGACGACATCGCGGAGGATCAGGGCGCCCAGGCCGGTGTGCTCGATTCAATGCTCAGCGGCGGCGGCCTGGGCCTCGGCGGCGGCGGCGGCTTTGCGGAGATGGCCATCAGCATCGCGTTTCCGATCATGAAGCCAGCGATCGAAGAGCAGGTGCGTCGCGCCACCGTCACGGTGAAGTGGGACCACGAAGGCGCGAGCCGCTCGGGCAGCTTCGACGTCGTTCAGTACTTGGTTGCCGAGCAGGCTTCGCCGACGGGCAATGACGACGCCGGCGATGGGGATCCGGACCAATGACGCGTACCCCAAGCCCGGCGCGCCGCTCAACGCGAGGCCTGACGCTCATCGAGGTCATGATCGCCGTCGCGATCATGGCGATGATGTCCGTCACCCTGTGGGGCGGCTTCAACCAGACCATCGTCGCGCGCTCGCGCATTTCGGAACGACTCGACCGCAGCCAGGAAGTCACCGCCGCCGTCGAACGCATGGCGCGCGAACTCAGCCAAGCCTTTGTATCGACGCACCTGAACCCGAACCAGTCACTGCAAACGATGATCACCGCCTTCGAAGGCCAGGATCGAGGCCGGCGCGACCGCATCGACTTCACGTCTTTTTCGCACCGCCGCCTCTACCGGAATGCGCACGAGTCGGACCAGAACGAGATCTCCTACTTCGTCACGGACCACCCGACGGAAGACAACATCGAGGTGCTCGCCCGGCGCGAACAGCCGCGCATCGACGACGAACCGGGCCGCGGCGGGCGGGTGGAAATCCTGCTGAACGACATCGAAGAGTTTGAGGTCGAATACCTCGACTCGGTCTCCGGCCAGTGGACGACACAGTGGAGCACGACGCAGGCTGCGGGTCAGCCGAACCGTCTGCCGATTCAGGTGAAGATTTCGATCACCGTGCTCGATCCGGAAACGCGCCGGCCGCAGACCGTGGGCACGCGCGTTCACCTGCCGATTCGCTATGGCCTCAACCACGCGGTGTACATCCGATGAAGCGCCGTGTGCTCCATCGTCGCCGACCCGCAGGGCGAGCTGTACGCCGCCGTTCCCGGCAAGCGCGCCTTCGTCCGCGTCGCGGCGGGAAGAGCCAGCGCGGCGTGGCGCTCATTATGGCGGTAACGACCATCGCCATGCTCTCGATCGTGGTCGCCGACATCTCGGAGGCAACGGCCACGAGCTACGCGATTGCCACGAACCGCCGCGATTCGCTCCGCGCCGAATACATGGCGCGCAGCGGCATCAACCTGACGCGCCTGCTCGTCGCACAAGAACCCGCCGTGCGGCAGCTGGTGACGCCGATGTACCAAGCGCTCATCGGCCGACCGCCGCCGCTGCTGCCGATTTGGACCTTTGCGGACGACCTGCTGAAGCCCTTCTGCAACTACGAGGCGGCCCAGTCCCTCGACACGGGCTTTGACTTTGGCAACGCCGACGGCCTCGGCGCTACCGACTCGATGTGCGAGCTCGTGAGTTTCGCCGAGAACTCGAAGATCAACATCAACCTGCCCCTCAACTATTCGGGCGACGAGGCGCGGCGCAGCATCGCGATGCAGCTCTTCGCCATGATGGGCGGCTATCAAGCCGACAGCCCCTACAACCCGCTCTTCGAGCAGCTCGATCGGGATGGTCAGCACACGAGCCGCATCGATATTGTGGGCGCCCTGGTTGATTGGTGGGATTACGATCAGGACCGAACGCTGTTTGATCCGGGGCGCGGTGAAATCACCGCGTCCGGCAGCGAGGACGACTTCTACTCGCGTTTGGAGGATTCCTACCGCGCGAAGAACGCGCCCTTTGACTCGCTCGAAGAAGCGCGCCTTGTGCGCGGCGTGGGCGACGACTTTTGGGCGACGTTCGTCGAACCCAACCCCGAAGACGCCAACGCGCGCATCATCACCATCTACGGCTCCGGCGCCGTGAACCCCAACGAATCGCCCCCGGAGGTGCTGCTCGCCCGCGTCTGCTCCTTCGTGTCGGACCAGCCGCTGTGCGCCAACCCAGCGGAGGCCGCCAAGTTCGTGCAGCTCGTCGGCACGGTGCGCTCGCTCATTCCCGTGCCCTTCTTCAGCCGCGTGAACGACTTTCTCACCTTCCTCGAAGGGCGCGGCGGCGAGCGCGATCTTTACCCGATGCTGCAGGGCTTCCTCGGCCCCGATTCACCGCTGCTCTTTGTGCCGCTGACCCTTACGGCGGACCAGCGGCGCGAGCTGGAGAACCTCTTTGTGACCGGCGCGCGCATTCTCACCATCAACGCCGTCGGCCGCGCCGGCTGCCGCGAACGCGAAGACGACAACCCCGAAGGCGAGTGCATCGGCGGCTGGCGAGGCCGCGTGAAGATCGAGTCGGTGGTGAACTTTCACGAACTCTGGGCGCCGCCGCCGCCCAACACGGGAGGCGTGCCCGGCCTCGGCGTGTTTGCCTACTACCGGGTTGAATAGGAAGCCCGAACCAGGAACATCATGGCCAAGATTCTCGGACTGCATTTTGCCAAGGAAGGACTGCGCGCGCTCACGGCACGCAGCAGCTTCGGACGCCTCGAACCGGGCGAGTACGTCGAAATCCCCTATCGCGCGCCGGAGACGCAGGGATGGGACGTGAGCGCGGGCGGCGCCGTTCCGCCGGCGTCACCGGTCGCCGTCGCAGCCGCCGACGAAGCGACCGAAACGGATGCGCTTCGGTCGAACGACCCGCGTCGCCTGGCCCTCGAA
>JBCCRV010000384.1:0-7115 GCA_039201085.1 Myxococcota bacterium
CACAAACCACAGCGCGCCCAAAACGACCACCGGCAGCGTCGCGATTGGGCGCCGGTTTTAGGCCGATAGCCCTCTATGCGGAAGCGCACATCCGTCTATTCTTCTGCACAAGAACGCACGACGTCCCGCAAGTCCATGTAGCGACGATTACATCCGTTGCAATTCTCGCTCTCTTCTTCACACGCGGCCGCTCAAGCGCCCCCAAATCGGAAACCTTCATGCCCACTCCCACTGTCCCCTATCACGCGCGGCTTTCCGTCGTTCTGCTGGCCCTCGCGTGCGGAGGTTCATCTTCCCCGAACGCGAGGCCAACGCAGGCGGCGGCTTCCGTCTCAAGCCCGCTCGCACACTTGCGGCCGGACGGGTCCGAACCGCACCTGGCGCGGCTCACCGCCGAACCACAACACGCAGACGCATACGCGGATGCCGCTGTGTTCTACGGCGGTAGCCGCATCGGCGGAATGACGCTGCTTTGGGGACTGACGCACGCGGCGCTTTCCGACGGCCAACCAGTCCGCCCGGACGTCGCCCTCGCGATGGCGCGCGTGCTGCAGGAGCGGGTCTCCGTACAGGAGGTCGGCGAGGGACGGCGGGAGGTTTCGACGTCCCTCGCACCGGGCGCGATGCCGGTTCTCGCTCAATCGAACGGCACGATGCTGGCGCCCGTCGCGCACATCCTCGAAGCCCAAATCGCCATGTGCTTCGCGACGCTACGTACGCCCTGGACCTTGGGCCAGGCCGTGAGCGCGCTGCGTTGCTTCGCCACCTCGGACGGCGGTCCCTTTCCCCACGCGGCAGGCGCGATGCGCCCGTGGCTCGGCGCAGTCGAAGGCGCGGGGCACCTCGATGCGTTGCTGCACGTGGCCTTCGGAGCAGGTTTTCCGGACGATTTCGCCGCCTATGCCCGAGAATATCAACTCGAGATTGCAGCGATGCAGGCGTGGGTTCGGGCCAACCCGATTCAGCCCGTGGAGGCGACGCTGCCGGACACGCTTCTTCGGGTTCGGTGATCGCATGACGCCCCAGTCGCACGTCCGAAGACGCCCCACCAACACAGCCGACCGGCGAGCTCTTGCCTGGCAACGCTCGCCCTCTGCCGAAGGAAACCGTCGCGCACGGCTTCGACACGCACTCAGCATGTGTGTGCTGCTTAACTTGGGCGCATGCCTTTCCCACAGCCTGCCTCCCTACGGCGTCAGCGACGCGACGCCCGTACGTACTGCACCCGTTTCGACATTCCGCTCCAAGGCACTCACCGTTCGCTCGCTTCCTGAGACCAACGTGGTCGAGTCGCCCTTCGACCCGCAGCCATACCGTATCTCAGGGGATTCCTATATCTGCATCGGCTTCGGCAGCCAGGCCGAACCGGACGAAGACAACAGCGCGGCCCAGGAAGCTCATGCGCCACACGCCGAGCCGCCCTCCGCCGCCCCAGTCGCGGACGAGTAGGTACAAATCGAGAGATGCCATCACAAGTCGCTGGCAGGCGCCGTGGGCGAAGCGACCTTTGGGGCGTCGCGCAGCGACCTGCGTGCTCCACCCATGACCAAATGTCGACCCTTCGTCACACGCGTCGCTCGCAAGCCGCACACGACTAGCGACCTTTCGTTCGTGAGGAACCGAGCAACGGGCCATTGGCGAGCAGGCCACTTACAGCTGAGCACACAGCAGCGTCGCACAGCGACCTGCGTGCTCCACCCATGACCACCCGAATAGGGTTTCGTCAGGCGCGTCGCTGGCAAGGAACCGGTGACGAAGCGACCTTTGGGTCGTGAGGAACCGAGCGACGCCGCCAGCGGCGTGCCTGGCGGAACCCTAGTGGCCTTGGAGGCGGGTGATACCAGGATGCGTCGGATCGCCCGGCTCGTGGCGCGGGTTGTCGCTCTCGAAGGTACCGTCCGCGGCGGGAATGCTCAGCAGCGTTTCCTTGTCGTAGAGAAAGTGGCTTCGCTCCGTGCTGGGCGGCATGTGAAGGCCCGTATCCATGCGAATCGCGTCGCAGGGGCAGGCTTCGACGCAGTAGCCGCAGTAGATGCAGCGAAGCTCGTCGATGACGAACTTGGCGGGAAAGCGCTCATAGCCGTAGCGCGGGTCGCTGGGCTCGTACTCTTCGGCTTCGATGTAGATGCATTGGGCGGGGCACGCCGTGCTGCAGCAAAGGCATGCCACGCAGCGGGGCGAACCGTCGGCGCGCTGCGTCAGCCGATGAATGCCGCGAAAGCGCTCCGGGTACACGCGCTTCTCTTCGGGGTAGCGCACCGTGGCGATTTCCTTCTGATCTTCCGAGCCGAAGGTGTTCTTGAAGAAGCGGCTCATCGTCAGGCCGAGGCCTTTGACGACCTCGGGCACGTAACTTTGCTCCGTGAGCGTGCGGGCTTCTTTGCGAATGACTTTTACGGTGACCGTCATAACCTAGATGTCCTAACGAGCCGAAAGGGGATTGATGACTCAGCTATCTCGGGAGGTGGATGGTGAGTCGTCAGGCTAGGCGCGTCTCGGCCAAGGCGCGCCGACGAAGGAGTGGCAGCGCCACTTTGAGGAGGTGCAACGCAGGACGAGGCGTGCCTAGCCTCGCGAATCGTGTGCGTCGTTTCTCCATCCACCGACCTAATTCCAGAGAAGGATGAGAGCGCCGGTCACGAGAACGTTCGCGAGGGCAAGGGGAAGGATGCCCTTCCAGCAGAGCTGCATGATCTGGTCGTAGCGGAAGCGTGGAAGGGACCAACGAATCGTGAGCTGAATGAAGATAAAAACGATGATCTTCACGAGCATCGCAAGCACCTGAATCGCCAGCACTCCCCAGTGAAGGAGGGGAATCTTGTCGCTGAGGACCCAGTCCGTAAACGGCACACCAACCTCCCAAGTACCTGGAAGGTCGAAGCCGTAGTGGTGCAGGAAGGGCACATCGTAGCCGCCAAAGAAGAGCACGGCGGCGAGTGCCGAAAGCGCCACCACTTCGACGAACTCGCCCGTAAAAAACATGCCGAACTTCATGCCCGAGTACTCGGTCAGGTAGCCGCCAACGAGCTCGGACTCGCCCTCCGGCGCGTCGAAGGGCACGCGCTTCGTCTCGGCGATCGACGACGCGAAGTAGAGGATGAACGCCAGTGTGAGCGGCGGAATCGCAATCCCCCACCAACCCGTTTCCACCTGCCACGCGGCCATTTCTTCGAGGCGGAGTGAGTTGTACACCATGAAGCAGGGAACGATCGTGAGGCCGAGGGCAACCTCGTAGCTCACCATCTGGCTCGCGGCGCGAATGCCGCCCATGAGCGAGTACTTGTTGTCCGACGCGTAGCCGCCGATGGCGGCGCCGATAATGCCCGTGCCCGCCACGGCGAAGATGAAGAGCACGCCGATGTTCAGCGACGCCACCTGCATCGGTACGGTCGAACCTTCGATGGGCGCGCCTTGGGCGAAGTCGATGGCCCCGGCTTCCGTCAGCGCAAAGAAATCGAAGGCATGGGCCGCGCCCGTGGCGTCTACGGCGACAATGGAATCCCAGCCGCCGAGGTAGAGTATGCCCGCAAAGGGGATCACCGCGAAGCTCGCGATGGCTGGAATCACCGTAATGATCGGCGCGAGTGAAAAGAGGAAACCGTCGGCCTTTGGCGGCTGAAAGTCCTCCTTCCACATCATCTTCAACGCGTCCGCCGCCGAGTGCAGCGTGCCAAGCAACGTGATCTTGCCGGACTTCGACCAGCCCGCGTGCATCTTGCTGCCGAAGTTCAGCGCGCCGGCGCCGAGCGCCGAAAGCACGGCGCCGATCAAGAAGATGCCGCCGCCAAGCCCGAAGAGCGTGGGCTCGTCCTTGAAGAAGAGCAGCACGTACGCAAGCACGCAGGCGGCCGCGCCCATCCGGGCACCAAAGGCGCCAAGCTTTAGGGGGCCGACGGTGGACGACATGAAGTCGCGCACGCTTTGCGGAAGGGGAATGCCGGCGCGGTTCGGACCGACGCGGTCCTGAATCATCGCCGACTGACGGCGCTCCGCCCAAACGAGCAGCGGCGCGAAGACGCCCACGACGATCAGAAGAATAAATACGATCTTGAGGACCGCGGTGAGAATGAGAACGGGGGTGCTCATGGAAGTGCTCTTGCTCTTCTTTGATCAAGCAGGTTGCGGGCGGACTGCTCAGGCAGGCGCCGATGCAGCCATTTCTGCGCGCACATCGGCTACGCGGTCGTAGGTGAGTTCGAGGCCCATCGCCTTGGCGATGGCAGCGATCGTGCGCCATCCCGGTTCGACGCCGGCCGGTGCCGGCACGGCACGCTGAAAGCTCTGGTCTTGGCCGTTGGCGTTCCGAAAGGTGCCAAAGGTTTCTGCCCAGCTGGCCACGGGAACGATGGCCGAGGCCACGTCCGCAAAGGGACCGTCGCTCGCCGTGAGGTTGATGCATACGTCGAGCTTTGTGAGCGCCGCCAGGCCCGCCGAATCCGCTGATGCCACATGTCCAAGCGCAACGACCGCCTTCACTTCACCGGAGAGCACGTCGGACACAAGGTCGTCCGTTGTCTGAAGCTCCGCGCCGGCTGCAGCTTTTGCGCCGCTGCGGTTCGGGTTTGGATCGTCGTGCTTGAGGATGTCATCGCCCTTCCAGCCAAGCTTCTCGGCGTTGCGAGCGGCCAAGTAAAGGCGGTCCGTTCCGATCAGCTTGGCGAAACGCGCGAGAGCCTGATTGTCCTCGCTCGAGTGCACGGCGCTAAAGACCAGCGCGACCTTTGAGCCGTCGACGCCCTTGAGCATCTCGGCGGCGTCGGCGACGGCATCTTCAGGAATGACCGGGTCCGCGTCTTCGCCGCGGCCGACGACGCCCGTCGTAATGCGCGCGTCGTGCGTCTCCTGGTACGTCATCATGCCGCTGTCGCACATCCAAAAGCGGTTGACGTCCATGTTGTCGCGCGGTCGCAAACGAAAGACCTTCCCGCTGCGGTGGTCGTAGTCCACATGCGTGTTGCAGCCGCGGGCGCAGCCCGTGCACACACCTTCGGCAGACTTGAGAAACCAAACGCGTGCCTTGAAGCGAAAGTCGCGGCTCGTAAGCGCGCCTACGGGGCACACGTGCTCCGTCATGAGCGTGTAGTCGTGATCAAGCTCGCGGCCGGGCGAAAGCACGATTTCGTTGCGGTTGCCACGCTCACGCATGTCGAGCACCGGGTCGCCCGCAAGCTCGTCGCTCACGCGAATGCAGCGCGTGCACATGATGCAGCGCTCGGCGTCGTACACAATGGTCGGCCCAAAGCGCACCCCTTTGGGCTTGTGTACGGGCTCGGTCAGCTTGCGCTTCTCCGCCGCGTGATGCTCGAGATAGTAGTCCTGCAGCTTGCACTCGCCGGCCTGGTCGCAGATTGGGCAGTCCACGGGGTGGTTGAGGAGCAGAAACTCCTGGACGTGTTTCTGCGCGTTTTTCACGTCTTCGCTCTCGGACGTCACGACCATGTCCGCCTGCGCTTCAACCTGGCAGGCGGGCATGAGCTTTGGCTTCGTATCCGGTACGTACGCGTCTTTCTTCGCGTCGTACTTGAGAATCGGCATCGCCATTTGACGGCCGCTCTCGATGTGCACGAGGCACATGCGGCAGTTCGCAGCGATCGAAAGACCGGGATGCCAGCAGTAGTGAGGGATTTCGATGCCCTCGCGCCAGGCGGCGCGCATGATCGTATCGCCCGACTCAAAGGGGATGTCTTGGCCGTTCAGTTTGAAGGTCGGCATGGTCTATTCGCTAAAGAAAGAGGAAACTAGCGGTCGCACTCGCCACCGATCATGTTCACGGAACCAAAGGTCGGAATGATGTCGGCGATCATGTCGCCCATGATCATCTCGCGCGCGGCTTGAAGGTTGTACCAGCACGGCGGACGAACGCGAACCCGGTAGGGCGTGCCACTGCCGTCGGAGACGAGGTAGAAGCCGAGCTCGCCGTTGCCGGCTTCGGTGAAGGAGTAGACGGCGCCCTTGGGCACCTTCAGGCCTTCCATGACGAGCTTGAAGTGAGAGATCGTCGCTTCGATCGTCGTGTACACCTCGCGCTTCTCGGGAAGCATGATACGCGGGTCGTCGACGTTGATGGGGCCTTCGTCGGGCATCTGCTCAAGGGCCTGCTCGATGATGCGCATCGACTGCCGAATCTCTTCGGTGCGAACCATAAAGCGGTCCCAGTTGTCGCCGTCGGTTCCGACGGGCACCTCAAAGTCAAAGCGGTCGTAGACCATGTACGGATGGTCCTTGCGCACGTCGTAGGGAACGCCCGTCGAGCGAAGCACAGGTCCGGTGACGCCAAGGGCGAGTGCGCGCTCCTGGCTCAGATTCCCGACCCCCTGCATGCGGTCGAGGAAGATGCGGTTCTTGAGCAGCATCGTCTCGGCTTCACCGACGACCTTGCGCACCTCCGGAAGAATCGCGCGCACGTCTTCCTTGAAGGAGGCAGTCGGCGGCGCCGCCATGCCGCCGATGCGGCCAAAGCTGTGCGTCATGCGCGCGCCCGTTTCCTTCTCCAGGATGTCCCAGATCCAGTCGCGAACCTTGAGCAGCCAGAGGAAGGGCGTGAAGGCGCCAAGCTCCATCGCCGAAGCGCCGTTGCATGTGAAGTGGTCACAAATGCGCGCGAGCTCACCCAGTATCACGCGGTAGTACTGGCAGCGGTCGGGCACCTCGATGTCGAGCAGCTTTTCTACGGCGAGCGAAAAGCCCACGTTGTTCAGCATGGGCGACACGTAGTTCAGGCGATCCGCGTAGGGATAGACCTGCGACCAGGTGCCTCGCTCGCAGCTCTTTTCGAAGCCGCGGTGCAGGTAGCCCGGCTGAATGTCCACGTTCATGATGGTCTCGCCGTCGAGGTCGAGCACCATGCGAATCGTACCGTGCATCGCCGGATGGCTCGGCCCCATGTTGAGGCGCATCGGGTCGGCGGGCAGCTCGAGGACGTCGTCCTCAAAGATTTCGTCGAGCGGTTCCATGTCTCCTAGGCCTCGGTTCCTTCTGCGGCCGCCGCTTCTTGAGCGGCCTTCTCCAGGCTCTCGCGAACGAGGGCCGCCTGCTGGCTCGCAGCGGACGAATCGCTCAGCGCGCGCGTCTGGCCCGTCTGCACGGCGATCGCCGGCGAAACCTGCGCGTCACGG
>JBCCRV010000385.1:0-7098 GCA_039201085.1 Myxococcota bacterium
ACGCTGGACCTTCGATGGACGCGGCGCCAAACGCACGGACGGACCCGTGGACGCGCTTCGCGGACACGCCCTACGTGGACGGCGATGCCGACGGCCTGGTGAACGGCTTCGACGGTGTGGCAAGCGGCGCGGCCGTCCACGTAGGGCGTGTCCGCGAAGCGCGTCCACGGGTCCGTCCGTGCGTTTGGCGCCGCGTCCATCGAAGGTCCAGCGTCGTCCACGAACTCCATATTCATCGTGCCGCATCCGGCGGTGGCGATGAGGAGGCAAAGGAGGCAAAGGCGGGTCATCGGTCGGCCAAACAGCAAGGGCCGTGCCGACGCATGCGGTGTGCGATCGTCGGTGAAACTGGGCGGGAGTGTCGAGGGCTCATCGCGCGTGGGAACAGGAACTGTTCCGGTGGAACGGGGGATGGTCCCCGGCCGCCCGAAGCGTGGACCCTCGCAGCCATGTCCTCACGTGCGGTGTCGAATCGCTGGCGAGTGGACCAGTCATGCGCTGCCGCCCGCGACACGCGGGCGAGCCGCGCGATTCGGCCGCGCCTTTTTGGGATGAGCTCTAGCCAAGAATGCGCTTGCGGCAGAGCCGAATCGCCAGCGTCGTAAAGATGAGCAAGTACAGAAGCGTGACGGCGGCGAGCTTTAGCAGCGGTGCGGGTGATGCGCCGAGCAGCAGCGCACGACAGCTCTCGGAGAGTTGGTACACCGGGTTCAGTTCGATAAGCAGCTGGAGAACGGCATGATCGCTCGCGACGGGAAAGTACGTGTTGCTGAGCAGCCCTAAGGGGATGCCGATGAGAAACACGGGGTAGTTCATGTGATCGATGCCCGGTACGATCGCCGTGAAGATCAATCCAAAGGCTGCGAACGCCGTGCCGGCGAAGGCGCCCACGAATGGGAGGAGGGGCAGCATCGAAAGGTGCAGCTCGACCAAGCCCGCGAGTGAAAAGCCGGCGAGCACGAGGCAGACGATTGTCGCGTTCATGAAACCGCGGCACGCGGCCCAGAGGATTTCGCCCCAGACGAGGTGCTGCAGTTCGACCTGGGTCGCGAGAATGCCGTCCCAGGTCTTCTGGTAGAACATGCGCACATAGGCCGAATACAGCGCTTCGTAGTACGCTGTTCCGAAGGCCGTGTAGGCGACGAGGCCCGGCGCGATGTACGCAGCGTAGTCGATGGTCTGACCTTGGTAGGCGATCGACTCCACGTAGCCCGCAAGGCCGAAGCCAAAGGCGAGAAAGAAGATCACCGGCTCCATGGCCGGCGGAATGAACGCTGTCCGCCAGTTGCGGAGATAGACGAGCGCGTTCCGGCGTACGACGGCGAAGGAGCGCCAGTCAAAGGCGCTGAGCAGGTCGTTCATGGCCCTCCGTCCATGCGCGCTTCAGGGCTCTTTTCCGCGCCTTCTTCCGCGCCTTCTTCCGCAAGGGCAAGGAAGAGATCGTCGAGGTTCGGCGGACGCACGGTCAGCCGGCGCTCGGGAAAGGCGGCGCTGAGCGCCGCGAGCTGCGCAGCACGAAGGGGCAAGCGCATCTCGCCGAGCACGTGGCTGGGCCTTCGGCCGAGCGTTCGCAGATGGGCTTCGATGTCCTGGCTTTCGCTTTCGGCCATCACGAGCACGTGTTCGCCGAGCAGCGTACCGAGCACGTCTGAAGTCTGGCCGCGGGCGACGGCTTTGCCGCGCTGCAGGACCAGGAGTGAGTCGCTTAGGCGCTCGGCTTCGTCCATGTAGTGGGTGGTCAAAATGATGCCCATGCCGGCGGCGCGAAGGGAAGCCACGAGCTCCCAAACTTCGACGCGCGCCGCGGGGTCGAGTCCGGTCGTTGGCTCGTCCAAAAAGAGCAGCCCCGGCCTGTGCACAATGCTGCGCGCGATGAGCAGACGGCGAACGTAGCCGCCGGAAAGGGCGCGGGGCGATGCGTCGGCGTATTCGCCCAGGCCGAAGGTCTCGAGGAGCTCGTTTACGCGGCCTCGCACGTCCGGCACGGCGGGGCGAAAGTAGTTCGCGTAGACGCGCAGGTTTTGGCGGACGGAAAAGTCGTAGTCGAGGGTGTCGTCCTGGGTGCACACGCCCAGGTAGCGTTTGAGCTCCTTGCGATGCTGTTGAAAGTCCTGACCCAATACCTCAACGCTGCCCGCATCCGGTCTAGCGAAGCCGTAGAGCATGCGCAGGGTGGTCGTCTTCCCCGCGCCGTTCGGACCGAGCAGGCCCAGCACGCGGCCGGCGTCGCAGTCGAGGTCGAGCTCGCTCACGACCGTTTGCGTGCCGTAGCGCTTGGTCAACCCGCGCGCGCGAAGCAGCGTCGGCTCATTGGGCTCATTCATCGCGCAGGTCCTTGGGGCCGCGCCTCGTTCGGTGCAATCGCAAAGGCTCCCTAGGACTGCTTGGTCACTTCGCACCGGCCCTCGCTTGTTCAGGGCTCTCTTCGCCGCTCGTCCGCTTCTCAGATGAGCTTGCGGGTCCTTCGTCGCTGAAGAACGGCGGCGAGCGCCCTGTGCTGCGCGATCGTCCGGCGCGAAGACGCCTAGTTGAGCTGGGAGACTTCCGGGGCTTCTTCGGGCGGGTTGGATGAAATCGGTCGTTCGCCGCTTAACCCCGGCGGTGGCGGTGCGACAGCGCGCACGGCGTTTCGCAAGTCTCGGCGGGCCGCGGGCTTCGTGAGAAAGCGAACGTTCTTCGACGCGAGCGGCTGCTCGCCGAGGCGCGAGTCGGGGTCGCCGGACACGAAGACCACACCGAGGTCTTCGCGGCGGCGAAGGAGCTCGGAAGCCAGTTCGAGTCCCGACTCGCCCGGCATGGTGAGGTCGCTGACGATGACGTCGACGTTGTGCGTCTCGAAGACTTCGCGCGCTTCCTGGCCGCTTCCGGCGGACACCACTTCGTGGCCCTCCAGGCCGAGCAAGCGCACCATCGCGCGGCGAACGGCAGGGTCATCGTCCACCACGAGAATGCGGGATGCGAGGGCCGGAAAGCCGCTTGTCGGCGACTCGGGCGTGACCGCGATGGCTGCCGGTTCCGCGTCGGTCCAGGGCAGGATGACATGAAAGGTGGTGCCCACGTCCACTTTGGACTCGATGTCCAACTGACCGCCGAGGGAGGCGACTACGCCATGCACGATCGAGAGGCCCAGACCCGTGCCCCCGGCCCGCCCGCGGGTGGTGAAGAAGGGCTCGACGACCTGGTTCATGAGCGTTTCGCTCATGCCCACGCCTTCGTCGCCCACGGATACAACGACGTAGCGTCCTGCCGCGAGCGTGCCGAAACGCAGATCACGCGCTCCTTTGAAATTCTCGCAGGTGAGCTTCAGGTGAACGGCGCCGCCGCGCGGCATCGCATTCCGCGCGTTGATCACCAAATTCATGATCACTTGATGGAGGTCCCAGGGGTTCGCGCGTACGGCGACGGGAAGGGCGCTGGGTGTGAACTCCAGCCGCACGGTCGCTGGAAGAAGCGAGCGAAGGAGGGCTGCGGCCTTGGTGGCGACGGAGTTCGCATCGACGATGGTCGTATCGACGTCTTCTTTTCGCTCGCGGCCGATCGCGAGCAGGCGCCGCGTGAGGGCTGCACCGGCGTTTGCAGCGTGCTGAATCGCATCGATATCGGCGGCGTCTTCGCGCCGGCCTTGCTGCGCCAGTAGCTGCGTGTGATTGGTGATCACCGTGAGCAGGTTGTTGAAGTCGTGGGCGACACCGCTCGCCAGGCGGGCAACGGATTCGAGTTTGTTTGCGCGCGACAGACGTTCGAGCATGCGAACGCGCTCTTCGTGTTCGCCTTGTCGGATCCAGGCCTGCCCGAACACCGTGAACGTCAACATGACAATCGCGCCGACAGTCCCGGCGACGAGGCCGGACTCCGTCGATTCGATGCGTGGGGGGGTCCATTGCAGCGTCTCTACAACTGCTAGCCCAAGCACGGAAACCGCACCCACGCCGGTCCACAGCAGGGCGCGGCGTACGCGGAACGCAAGAAGCGATGCGACGATGGGCATCAAGAGCCACATCAGTACGCCGGGAATTACGCCGCCACGAAGGTACGACACGCTCACGACCGCGATCACTTCGCTTACGAGGAACGGCGTCATCGTTCGCGCTTTTGCGTCTCGGAAGAGGAGGTAGCTCGCGGCTGTTCCGACGCTCAGGACGACCAGGACGGCTGCGGCGGCGTAGCTTTCATAGATGTACGCCTGGAAGAACGCGAGGTAGCCGTAGAAGAATGGCGCGGCCGCAGACAAGAAGACCACGAACATGCGTTCGACGCGGTTCTTCTGCGATGCCCCGATCCCCACCACCTACAGACTAACTTCCATCAGCCGTCATGTCCCATTCCGCGCGCATGGAGTGTGCGTAGAACGGTCCCCCTTGCCGGCTTTTTAGGGGCGTCTCTGGGCCTTGGCGAGAACGCGAAAGAGGTTTGGTTCGTGGTGTGTGAAGGGTAGGGTGAAATTCTATGGGACGCGCTGTCGATGGAATGCTCAGGAACGCGTCATGAGCGAGCGGCCATGGGGACGGCGCGGTGCAGGGCGCGGTCGGAGGCGCGGGCCGCGCGTGTATCGCGTGGCCGAAGTAAATCGTGCCGTTCGCGAGACGCTCGAGGAAAAGTTTAGTGATTTTTGGGTCGAAGGAGAGATCAGCGAGGTTCGTCTGTCCGCCGCTGGCCACCACTACTTCGCCCTGAGCGACGAACAGGAAGCAGCGCAGCTCCGCGGCGTGCTCTTCCGCAGTGATGCAAACCAGTTGCGTGTGCCCCTCGTCGATGGCGCCCGGGTCCGCGTGCGCGGCCACCTGAGCTTCTACCCCCCCCGTGGAAGCACGCAGTTGATCGCCCGGGTTGTGATGGCCGCCGGCGAAGGCGATCTGCGCGCACGTTTTGAGCAGCTCAAAGCCAAGCTCTCCGCCGAAGGCCTCCTGGCGGCGGAGTGCAAGCGGCCCCTTCCACGCCTGCCGCGCACGATTGGCATCGCGACCAGCCGAACAAGCGCGGCGCTGCACGACAGGGTTCGCGTTGCCCAGTCGAGGCGTGCGGTGCGCCTATTGCTTGCCGATTGCCGTACGCAGGGCGCCGGCGCGGCGGCGTCTGTTGTGCGGGCGATCAAGCAGCTGGAGGCGCAGCCCGAGGTCGACGTGATCCTCGTCGGTCGCGGGGGCGGCAGCGCAGAGGAGCTATGGAGCTTTAACGATGAAGGCCTCTGCCGGGCGATTGCCGCGTGCCGCGTACCCGTCGTCTGCGGCGTCGGTCACGAAACGGACGTCACGCTGGCTGAGCTCGTCGCGGACGTGCGCGCATCGACGCCGTCGAACGCGGCGGAGCAGGCGGTGGAGCGTCCGGAAACGCTGCGCGGCGACCTGGACCGGCGTTTGCTGCGTCTTCAGCAGAGCTTGGCCGCGACGATCGACGGGCTCCGTCTGCGGCACGGTCGGGCCTCCTCGCGCCTGACGAGTCCCGACGCCCTCCTCCGCCGCGCGCGGCGCGAGGAGCGCGCACTGATCGATCGCCTGCGCGTCGCTTCGGCGAGCGATCTACGGCGTCGCTCGCAGCGCTTGAGAGAACTTGTGCAGCGGCTTCGCGCCCTCGATCCGCGCCTTCAGCTGCGAGACGGGAAGGCCCGCGCCCATACGCTTCAGCGCCGATTGGGCGAGGCGATCGAAAAGCGCCTCTTGGAAGAACGAGGCCATCTGAGGGACAGACGGGCCGCGCTCAGCGCTGGCACGGAGCACGCGTTGAAGACGCGACGGCAGCGCCTCCGGGCGGCGACAATCCGTCTCGACGCCCTCTCGCCCCTTCGCGTGCTCGGCCGCGGTTACGCGATCGCGCTCAAGGAAGGAAGCCCGGTCACGAACGCCTCCGAACTCGCACCGGGCGATGAGCTTCGCCTTCGTCTGCATGAGGGTGAGGTGCGGACCGTTGTGAAGGCGACGGTTAAGGCGACGGTGAAGGGGACGATGGCAAAGGACGCTGCGGCGGCAGCCGTGAAGGATAGCTCGTGAAGTTGGCGCTCATCGGCGACCCCGTTTCCCATAGCCGTTCGCCCGCGATGCACGCGGCCGCCGGCGAGGCGACCGGTGTGTCGCTGACGTACGAGGCTCTGCGCGTTTCTGCGCATACGGCCGAAGAAACGCTGCGACGGCTGCACGACGAGGGCTACGCCGGGTTGAATGTAACCGTACCGCTCAAGATCGAGGTGCTCGATGCGCTGCGGGCGGACCCCGACGCCGTCGTCGATCCCGCGGCCGAGCGCATCGGTGCGGTGAACACCCTTGTGCGTGCAGGCTCAAGCTGGCGCGGCTTCAACACGGACGCGCCGGGCTTCGTTCGCTCCTTGCCGGGCGAGCTTCCGGAACGTGTACTCGTGCTCGGCGCCGGCGGCGCGGCGCGCGCCGTGGTGGTGGGGCTCGTCGATGCCGGCGTTCGGGTTCGCCTCGCCGCGCGCCGCTTCGAAGCGGCGGAAGCCCTCGCACCGCTTGGCGCCGAGCCGTGTGAATGGCCGCCCGCCCTCGACGAAGCGCTTATTGTCAATGCCACAAGCGCGTCCCTTCACGACGGTGAAGCTTTTACGGCCCAGTTTGCATGGCGGCTTTCCCGCGGCGCCCACGTCGTCGACCTCGCGTACGGCGACGAACTCGCCTTCTTGCAGCGCGCTGCGCACGAAGGCGCAAGCGTGCAGGACGGCAAGGCGATGCTGGTGCACCAAGGCGCCCTCGCCTTCGAAGCCTGGACGGGTAGCGACGCGCCTCTTGAAGCGATGTTCGCCGCGCTTTGACCTGGGCCTAAGGCACGCGAAACGGAAAGTTTACGTTGAACTCCGCTCGGGAAAAGGGGTGGCGCAGGGATCGGGCACGCGGGTGGGCGAGGCGGCCCGAGTTCAAGATGAGGCGGTCTAGATGGCGGACATCTCGACGACGCCTCGAATCGGTTCGTCCCACGCCCAAGCTGCTTCGTACCCCAGATTCGTGTAGGCGTACATCAGCTTCCAGCGCTTTGACTCCGAATAGGATCGCCAGCGTGCGTCTTCGATTCCTAGCCAGAACGCGTAGTGAAGGCCATCCGGCTCGAGGTAGAACGCCACTTCGAGTGGGAGTTCGGAGCCTGGAAGTAGGTACA
>JBCCRV010000386.1:0-7093 GCA_039201085.1 Myxococcota bacterium
ACATACCCCGATCTCGACCCTCTTCCGCTCCTGGTCCCACTGCCGGCTCGGGTTCCAATGCCGGCTCGGGTTCCAATGCCGGCTCGGCTTCGGGGCGAAGGTTCTGGTTCTGGCTACGGTTCGGGCGACGGCATCGGAGGGAACCCGATTTCCCTCGCCCGCACCCGACCCCTCGCCGTCGCCCGACCCCTCGCCGTCGCCCGAGCCGTCGCCCTCGCCCGAGCCGTCGCCCGAGCCATCGCCCGAGCCGTCGCCCGAGCCGGAACCGGTTCGTCCGAACACGAGCGATTGCCGAGAAGGGAGAGGGGCTTCACCAGAGGCGCGTTGGGGTCCGGCTCGCGGCGGCGGCGTGGATCGCGAGCGTAGTGAGTCGCGTCCACAATACGGGGCCCCCAGCTCGCCCGCGTCTGCCGCGGAGTCCGCCGGTTCCCACCGGCACCAACACAGCCGACTAAGCATTACTCACGTACGACCGGGTTCGCCGGCACCCAGTCGAACGGGTGAAGAGAATGGCGGGGGAGCGCCCCGTCGATCTCGTGTGTTCCACACGACGACAGTGCGCGGGACTCAGCCCCCGTGACCCCGCGTTCTAGACACGTAGGCGCGCGACGTCTGGTCCAGAGGGCGGGCAGCATTCGAGCAACTGAACCCGTTCGGCTGGGTGTCGGCGAACCTGGTAGTCCCGTGGTCCTGGCTGTCACCGACACCGTCCTCCTGGCTGTCTCCCATCGCAGCCACGGCGTCCGGGCCACCTTACCGCCTCTCTTCAGCCAAAGCCGTTGGCGCAATGGATGGTGCTGCCGCATTCGGTGACGAACTCGCAGGTGGCGTCTGCGGGGCAGTCTTCCGCCAGGCCGATTTCGAAGCCCGTGCCGGCGCAGGTGGGTTCGGCTTCGCAGCGGTCGGCGAAATCGCCGTCGTAGGTGCACCAGGCGCGGCCGTAGTCTTCGACGGTGTGGTCGATGAAGAAGCAATCGTTCGGGTCTTCGCAGCCTTCGGGACCGTCGAGCTGTCGCGCGCCCTGGGGGCAGGCGGTGATGCAGTAGACGAGTTCGCCGAAGCAGCGGTCCTCGGAGAAGCACGGCGACGAACCGGCTTCGGCGCATGCCATGGTGATATCCGCTTCCACGAACGCCGGTCCTTGACGGATGACGTCACTGTTGGCGGAAGAGCAGGCCTCCGGAAGGTCCGCTTCGCACTCGTCGCGGCAGAGTTCCGCTGGATCGGCCATGAAGACGTCGATGCAGAAGATCGGCTGACCGCACGAATCGGTGCTGCCCGCCATGAAGCAGGTGCCGGCCATGCATTCGTCTTCACTGGCGACGCGGAACGCGCATCCGCAGGCGTCCTCGTCGGCCATGCAGAGGGGGGGTGAGCTGGGGAAGTCGCAGACGACGACTCCGCCGCACCACGCGAGTTCTTCGCAGGTGCCCGACACGAGGCATTCGTCGACCTCAAACCCCGGGCCCTGCGCGCCCATGAGCTCTTCGCAGCGGGGCCGGGTCGTCACGTCGCACGTTTCGTCGGGCACACAAAAGACCGTTTCGCCGCAGGCCCGCTGTTCGATGCAGTCGCTTAGGCCGTCGCAGCTGGGAACGCGCTCGCCCGTGCCGCATAGGCCAGACGTTTCGCACACGGTGTCCCCGGTGGAAAAGCACGCCGTGGAACAGGTAAGGAGGAAGAGGCCAAGGGCCGAAGGAAAGGAACGCTGGGTCATCATACACCGGAACGTTGCATCGAGTGTGCCATCGTGAGCCCGCGAATGAGCAAGCAATAACATCTCAAAAATATTGACGATAATCCGATCCCTCTGGTTCTTTAGGCACACTCTGACACGTTTTGCGGCTGCCCTGGATACCGTCGACCCCAGTGGCTATGCCCCTACGCTCGGTTCGATGACTCGCCCGTCCGAGGCCCAGGGGCCGCCCTGTCCTATTTGTGGTCGGCCCATGCGGTTCACCGGTCTGCCGGACTTCTCCGGACCCGTGTACGAGCGCATTTACGAATGCCGGGAACACGGTTTTCACCGGGTACCGACCGCGGAAGAACCGCTCGACGGCTGGGGCTAGGGACCCGATCGAGCATTGCTGGGCAGGTCTCTGGGCACCCATGACGCGGGCGCGCCTTGAGCAACGCGCTGCCCTCCTCCAGTGCGGCAAGACTGAGTTCGTCCAAGGAGCCAGGTGAACGCGGCGCCTTTCGAGGCGAGCGATCCGAACGGCGCTGCCCCATCGTTATGCCGCCCGGACGAGGGCCGATCGTGCGAATCGTTCGCTTCCGTCTTGGGCTTTCCGATCCCCGGTTGACGCGGCTCGTCTTCCGCCCGATCGTCGCCGCCTATGAGCACGCTGACGCTACGACTCGAGGCCTACGACAAGGACGCGCGGCGCGCGATCGCCGACGCCCAGACCCAAGCGGACGAGCGCGGGCATACGGAGGTGCAGCCGCTTCATCTCGTCTACCAGCTTGTCGAAGGCAGCGACGCCGTGAAGGCCGCCTTCGCGCGAGGCGGCATCGATCCGACGGATGTCGCCGTCGAAGCGGAGCTGCTCCTCCGCAAGATGCGTTCGCGCCGCGGCGGCAAGTCCTTCCTTTCGCCGCGCACGCTCGATTTGCTTGGCCGCGCCGAAGGCGAGGCGGCGCGCAAGGGCGGCGTGCCCGTCGCCGTGGAACATCTGCTGCTTGCGGCGGCCCAAGAGCAGGGCGACGTTCGCGACGTCTTTCGCAGCTGCGGCCTAAGCGCGCCGGTGCTTCGCGCGATCGTCGACGACACGGAGAAGGCCGAAAGCAAAGACGGCAAAAAGAAGGAGTCGGGCGATCCCGTCGAGATGTACGGCCGGGACCTCACGCGCCTCGCGTCCCAGGGCAAGTTCGATCCCGTCGTCGGCCGGGACGAAGAGATTCGCCGCATTCTTCAGGTGCTGAGCCGGCGCCGCGAGAACAATCCGCTTCTCGTCGGCGAGCCGGGCATCGGCAAGCGCGCGATCGTGCAGTCCCTCGCCCAGCGCATCGCCGTCAGCGACGTGCCGAATATGCTCAAGGGCAAGCGCATCATCTCCTTGGACATCGGCTCGCTCGTGGCCGGCGCCTCGCTGCGCGGGCAGCTCGAGGAGCGCACGCGCGCGCTCCTTTCGGCGATTCGTGATGCGGCAGGCAACATCATTTTGTTTTTGCCGGATCTGGGCGCCCTCTCGGGCAAGGCCTCGGGCGCGGGCGACTTGATCGCCGCGGCCCTCGGTCGCGGCGAGATGCAGGTGATCGCCGTCGCCACGCCCGACGCCGTTCGCAAGTTCATGGACGACGGCAACTCGCTGCACCGCAGCTTCGTGGGCATTCAGGTCGATCCGCCCACGCTGGACGAAGCGATCGGTGTGCTTCGCGGCGTCGTGGGCAGCTTTGAAATCGTGCACGGCGTGCGCATCGGCGATCCGGCGCTCGTGGCCGCGGCGACCTTTGCGCGTCGCTACGTGCCGGGCGTGCAGCTGCCGAAGAGCGCGATCGATCTGATCGACGAAGCGGCGGCGCGCGTACGCGTGGAGATGGAAAGCGAGCCGACGGAGCTCGACCGCATGCGGCGGCGCCTTGAAGCCCTGGACATTCAGATCAAGTCGCTCGAGGACGACCACGACGACGAGTCTCGCCGCAACTTGGCGAAGCTTCAAAAGGAAGCCGGCGAAGTGCGGCCGCGCATGGAAGCGATGCAGGCGCGCTGGGAGCGCGAGCTGCGCGGCGTGGGCGACGTGCGCAAGCTGCGCGAGGAGCTCGCGGCGGCGAACCGCGAGCTCGAGCAGGTGCGGGCGAGCGGCGACCACGCGCGCGCGGGCGAACTTCGCTTCGGCACGATTCCGCTGCTTGAAAAACAGCTGGAAGAAGCGAGCGCCGGCATCGACGAAGCGGAGACCGAAAGCCAAATGGTCCAGGACGAAGTGACGCCCCAGGACGTGGCGGACGTCGTGGCCCTTTGGACCGGCGTACCCGTCAGCAAGATGATGGAGGAGGAGACGACGAAGCTCCTCGCCATGGAGGACAAGCTCAAGGAGCGCGTCGTTGGCCAAGACCACGCCGTGAGCGCGATCAGCAAAGCCGTGCGCCGCGGGCGCGTGGGCCTGCGCGATCCCAAGCGCCCCATCGGCAGTTTTCTCTTCCTCGGACCGACGGGCGTCGGCAAGACCGAGCTTGCGAAGGCGCTCGCCGAGTTTCTCTTCGACGACGAGGCCGCGCTTACGCGTCTCGACATGAGTGAGTTCATGGAGAAGCACATGGTCGCGCGCCTGCTTGGAGCGCCTCCGGGCTACAAGGACTCGGACGCGGGCGGCTTCTTGACGGAGGCCGTGCGCAACCGGCCCTACTCCGTCGTGCTCTTCGACGAGATGGAAAAGGCGCACCCGGACGTCTTCAACATCTGCCTTCAGGTGCTCGACGACGGAAGGCTCACCGATTCACGCGGCCGGCCGGCGCACTTTCAGGACACGGTCATCATCATGACCTCGAACGTGGGCAGCCATTTGATTCTCGATCACGAGGGCGACGATGCGGCCTTGCGCGAGAAGGTCGAAGAATCGCTCCACGACCACTACCGGCCCGAGTTCCTCAACCGCATCGACGACGTGGTCATCTTCGATCCGCTTCATCGCGATGACCTGCGCGGCATCGTGGAGATCCTGCTGCGCAAGCTGGAGAAGCTCCTCGCCCATCGGCGCATTTCGATGAACGTGACGGACGCCGCCAAGGACCGGCTTGTCGACCTCGGCTACGAGCCCGCCTTCGGTGCCCGGCCGCTCAAGCGCGTGATCCTGAAGAACCTTCAGGACCCGATGGCCCAGGCCATGCTTGAGGGCGGCTACGGCGCCGGCGACACGATCGTTGTCGACGTGAAAGACGACGACTTCGCCTTCGCCAAGGGCGAGTAACGCGGACCCCGATCGGGCTCGCGAACGTCGCTATCCGCGCTCACAACATGGCGCAGGCGCATTCGATTCGTCGGTAGTCGAGATCGCGGTTGTACTCGCACAGAACGCTGCTGCGAAACGAGTCGCCCACGTATTCAGCTCGCATGCACTCGGCGCCAACCTGGCGACAGCGAACGTCGCAGGTTTGGTCCTCGGAAGCGAGTCGGAACGTCCCAGCGCACACGCCCCGGTAGTCGAACGCGCCGCAGGTGAACCGGGAGGGGCACGCGTTTCCACAGGCGCCGCAGTGTTCGTCGTCCGTGGGTAGGTATCGGCAATCCCCGTCGCAGTATGCCCGCTCGAATCCGCAACGGATCTCTCCGTCCCTGCATGACGCGCGTTCGGATCGGGGAACGGGCCTATCGCATGCGCCGCAGTGCTGTTCGTCCGTTCGAAGGTTGACGCAGGTGTTTCCGCACGGCGTGTGAATGGCGATGCAGGTCGGAACGCCGTCGCTGCAGAGGCCCCCATCGTATCCGGCGTTGCAGCCTCCGCAGTGCTCAACGCTGACGAGGGGATCGACGCAGTTTCCATCGCATTCGATCATTGAATCCGGGCAGGCAGCGACGCCCGCGGAGCATGGCACGCCTCGGGGTGCAGCTTGTCCACATGCGCCGCAGTTCATGGGGTCGGTCTGCAGATCGGTGCACTCTCCGTCGCACCGGGTGCACGGCTCGAAACCGGGGACCGGTGCGCTCGCTCGAACGGGCTCGATCGAACCGACCAGGGCCGATGTGTAGACGATCTCGCTGGGTCGACGGTCGGCGGGGAGTTCGAAGAGCACCTGACAACGAAGGGAGCGCTGGGCGCCGAGTAAGGCGTCGAGCGGGCAAACGCCATAGACGAGCGCGCTCTCCGCCGATGCCAGGTATTCGAGGCCGTCGTCTGCGAGAAGCCGGAACGTGGAGGGGTTGATAGGCGCTCCCCCGTCGTACCCGTTGAAGAGTGCGAGGTCGGCCTGAACAAACATCTGACCCGCCCGGTGCGGCGTACCGGAAACCGAGGAGCGTTCGAAGGTGGTAACGACCTCCACCCGAAACTCCCCCGCGACCAGGCCATCGCCCGGATCGGCTACCTGAGCGGCGCACCCGGCGTACAGCGATGCGATGAGCGCGATTGGTGTCCAAGCGATTGGTGTCCATAGGGTCTTCATGTGCGCGACATGGCACTGGGTGACATCTTGTCAAGCCGACGCTCCCGTGCATCGACAAACCCCCGAATGCCGATGCTAGGGTGCGGCACTGCGGACCCCGTCCCACAGCGATGTGGGTTTGGCCCTACAACGAATGAAGATCCATTCACCCACGCCGTCGGAGCTGACATGACCCGATTGACCCTTTCCGCCCTTCTCAGCCTGCTTCTCGCTTCGACGGCGATGGGCCAATCGCGCATGGGCGAAGGCAGTCGGATGGGACGGGTCGCACCGCCGGCGACCCGAGGCGCCGCCGTGGACCCGGCAGACCGCCGAGCCGACCGGCGCGTAGACCGTCGAGCCGATCGACGTGCAGATCGCCGGGCTGACCGGCGCGCGGATCGCCGGGCTGACCGGCGTGCGGATCGCCGGGCTGACCGGCGCGCGGATCGCCGGGCTGACCGGCGTGCGGATCGTCGCGCCGCGGAACGTCGTGCGGACCGCCGAGCCGACCGACGGGCAGCGGAACGTCGTGCCGACCGGCGCGCGGATCGCCGCGCTGCGGAACGTCGCGCCGTGGAACGCCGGGCCGCCCGTCGTGTCGACCGGCGTAACACCACCGTCGTCGTGGCCCCCGGCGGCCGTCGTGCTCCCGGCGTGGTTGGCCCCGACGTAGTCGTGGTTGCCCCGGGCCGTCGCGCGCCCGGAGTGGTGGTAACGCAGCCGGCGCCGAACGGGCGCCGGGCGACCATTCATCAAGCCTGCGCGGAGCGTTTCGTCGGTGACCAGCTCCTCGAATGCCGCCGCATCCTTCGCCAGCGCGGCGTGCGTCGTCCGCTCGCGCGGGTTCGAGCCTGCACGGACTTCTTTCAGCCGCCTCGCCTGGTCTACCGCTGCCGGGCGTCGCCGGCGCCGCCCGCGGCCATTCGCGACTGCGGCACGTACAATCCAAGCCGCGGCGCCCGCCTTCAGTGCATCGAAGGCGGCGCGCAAGGCCAGGTGGTCGTGGCCC
>JBCCRV010000387.1:0-7092 GCA_039201085.1 Myxococcota bacterium
ATCTTCGCCGCCACGGGCGTGGTTCTCGCGGCCATCTACATGCTGCACGCGGTCTACAAGATGTTCTGGGGCCCCGTCGAAAACGACGCGAACAAGGAGCTCGCAGACGTGAGCTGGCGCGAGTGGGCGTCCCTTTCGCCGCTCCTCGTGCTCATCTTCGCCATCGGCTTCTTCCCCGGGGCGTTCCTCGCGAAGTCCCAGCCCGCCATCGACGGCTTCATCGCCGATTTCAGCACGAAGTGGCAGCAGAGCACGCAAAACGACGACCTTCGCGTCATCGGCGGACCTGCTGAGGAGGCGGAACCGGAAGGCGAGGCCGTTGCCGCCGTTGCGCCGGAGCCGAGCGCTCGGCCTAGCGCGCCCCCCGCCGCGCAGCCGCGCCGCCCGTCGACGCCGACGCAGGAGGCCGCGGCCGCTGCGGTCCGACGTGCCTTGCCCAGCCTCGCCCCGTCCGCCGCCGCACGCGTTCGCGGCAACATCGCCCGGCGCTCACCCAATGCGCCCGAGGCCGTGCGTGCAGGAGCAGAACAATGAGCTGGCTTCCTTTCATCCCGCTGGCCTTTCTTGTCGGCAGCGGTCTGCTGATCATGCTTGCCGACGCCTTCACGGGCGACCGCAACGATCCCACGAAACAAGGCGCCGAGCTCGCGATTCTCACAAGCGTCTCACTGTTCGTGGCCGGCGCCATCAGCCTTACGGCGCTCGTACACGGCGACGCCGGCTCTGGTCCAGACTTCATCGCGCCCTACCTCACGGCCGACGCGATGGCCCTCTTCTTCGACGCTACCATCTGCCTAGGCGCGGGCCTTTGTGCCCTGCTCGCCGGTGGCTACCTTCGGGAGCACGGCCTTGAGCGCGGCGAGTTCTACGTGCTGCTTCTCTTCAGCGCCCTCGGCGCCATGATTCTGGCGCGCGCCGTCGACATGCTGAGCCTCTTTATCGGTCTTGAGACCATGTCCCTCGGCGTCTACGCCATGGTCGGCTACCGCCGCTCAAGCCCGCGCGCCGTCGAAGGCGCCGTGAAGTACTTCCTGCTCGGAAGCTTCGCCGCCGCGATCCTTCTTTTCGGCGCGGCCCTCGTCTACGCGGGTACGGGCGCCACGGGCTTCGCCGCCATCGGCGCGAAGATCGCGTCGGGCGACACCGAGATCAGCCTCGTCATCTTCGGCATGCTGATGGTGCTTGTGGGCCTGGCCTTCAAGGTGAGCGCCGTTCCCTTCCATATGTGGACCCCCGACGCCTACGAGGGCGCCGCCACGCCGGCCACGACGTTCATGTCCGTGGCCGTGAAGGCGTCGGCCTTCGCCGTCTTTGTGCGCGTTTGCCTGGTCGCCTTTGGCGATGAACTGAGCGCCTCGGTGGCGACGGGCTGGCCGCCCGTGCTCGCCGGCCTCGCCATCGTCAGTATGGTTTACGGCAACCTCGCGGCAGCCGTGCAGAACAACATCAAGCGCATGCTCGCGTACTCGTCCATCGCGCATGCCGGCTACATTCTGGTCGGCCTTGCGGCGGCTTTTGCCGTGGGCGAGTCGGCTGTGAGCGCCGTCCTTTACTACCTGCTCGCCTACACGGTCGGCAACGTGCTGGCCTTTGGCTCGCTCATTGCCCTCGGTAGCCGCGGCCGCGAAGCCACGAGCTACGCGGACCTCGCCGGCGTGGGCCGTCGTCACCCGATGGCGGCGCTTCCCTTCGTGCTCGGCGTGCTCACGCTCATGGGTTTTCCGCCCACGGCCGGTTTCTTCGGCAAGTACTACGTCTTCAACGCGGCTGTGGAAGCGGGCGGCGGATTCGTTTGGCTCGCCGTGCTCGGTGTGCTCGCGAGCGCCATCGGTGCCTACTACTACCTGCGCGTGGTCGTCTCGATGTTCATGAAGGAACCCGAGGAGGGCGCGCCCATCGCCGTTCCGATGAAGAACGGCTATGTCGCTGCCGCCGTAATCATCTCGGCCCTTCTCGTGATCGACTTCGGCATCATGCCCTCGAGCATCCTTGAGCTCGCCGGCGAAGCCGCGCGTCAGCTTCTCGGATGATCGTCGTGCGTCGGGTTGCGCTCCTTCTCCTCATCGCCTGCGATACCTGCGGCGGTGGGGGCGAGGCGGAGCCGCAGGCGTCCGAAGCTGAAACTGAGTCGGAACAGGCCGAGACGGTCGCCGAGTTCGTGCCCCGCGTCGGCACCGTGCGCGGCATCGTTCGTCTAAAGGAAGACGCGGAGCTGCCGAGCTTTATGCCCGAGGACATTCACGGGCCGCAGACCATGTCGCCCTGGACGGACAACTGCCCAACCTTTGAGGATTCGATGCGTCAGACCGTGTCCCTCGGCGAAGGGCGGGGGCTCGAAGGCGTTTGGATCTACACGGGCAGCGAAGACACGGACGCCTTCTTCAACGCCGTCGGCCGCGAGTACGAGCCGCAGGCGCACGAAGTGGCGATCGACGCGTGCTTGCTTTCGCGCGGCGCCCTTTCGGTTACCCGCGGCGATACGATTCGCCTGACGCAGAACACCCGCGTCGAAAACTTCCTCCCGGCCCTGGCTGGCGAGACCTTCTCAGACGCGCTGCCCTTCGGCGAGACGCGCGAGTACACGGTGGAGCGCGGCGGCCTGACGGTTCTTTCCTGCGCCTTTGGCGCGCCCTGTGGCCGAACCGATATCGTTGTCCATTACCACCCCGTTCACACGGTCTCGACGGCGGACGGACGTTTTGAAATGACCAACGTCCCTGCAGGCCAGACGATCGAAGTGGTCGCCGCCCATCCGCTCTTTCGCTACGCGCGCGGTCAGATTCGCGTCGATGAAGGCGGCGAAGCAACCCTCGAGCTCGAGCTCGAACCGAAGCCGCCTGAGCCGCCCCCCGCGCCGCAAGCGGAACCGTCTGAGCTCATCTAAGGAATCTGTCGCGCGCGCGACCGACCTTTCGATCGGTCCCGACACGCTGCGACAGATTCCTAGTGGGGCTTCCGTTTGAACTTGGGCACGTCCCTCGGAGCGGATACGTGCGTCGAGGACCGGTCGACGGTCGTGGGTGATCCGCGTTGCGCCGCTCCGTCTTTGCTGAGAATCTGTCGATCGATAACCGCTCGACGCGCTGCACGACCGACCTCTCTATCGGGACCGACACGCAGCGCGGCACATTCCTAGGGGCGCCCGTCCGTTTGAACCTGCCACGTTCGTCGAAGTGCGCATGCGGTGGAGCAATCGTCTGCGCGTACGAATCGTGCCGCCTCGTCCTTCCTAGGAATCTGTCGATCGATACTGGCTCGCAGCACGAAGACTGTGTCGCGCGACAGATTCCTTAGCCTAGGATCATCGATTCCTGAATGAGCTCACCGCGCTCGAAGCGGCCGAGGGACCAGCGGTCGAAGAGCTCGGCACCCTCGCCGGTCGTTAGGTACGCCGCGACGCGTTTGCCCATGATGGGCGCCATCATGAAGCCGTGGCCCATGAAGCCGCAGAGCAAGATCAAGCCGGGAACCGCGTCGACGCGCCCGACGATCGGACTGCCGTCTGGCGTGAGGTCGTAGCAGCCGGCCCATTGGCGAAGAATGCGAATGCCGCCGAGCACCGGAAAGGTCTGGGTCATGGCGCGCGCATAGAGCGCGAGAAAACGTAGCGAGCTTCGCTGGTCAAGTCCTTCGGGCACGCGCTCATTTGAGATCCCACCCACGATTTCGCCGCGCATCGACTGACTGCAGTAGAGGCCGCTTTCCAAATCGGCGACGAGGGGGCCGAGAAAGGGCTTGAGCGGTTCGGTGCTGCAGATCTCATGGCGGTGGGGCCAGTTGGGCAGGTGGAGATCGAGCGCTTTCGCGATCTCCGGCGACCACGCGCCCGCGGCGAGCACCACTTCGGCCGTTCGAACGCTTCCAGCGCTGGTGAGCACGGCGGAAATCGCGTCGCCCTGACGTTCGAAGCCGAGCACTTCGGTAAAGGGCGAGATATGAACGCCGCGGTCCGCCGCACCCTTTGCGTAGCCCCAGACGAAGGGCCAGGGGAACACCACGGCGTCGTCCGGGTTCCAGCTGGCGCCGAGCAGCGAATCGGCGCTGAGCTCGGGCACGATCCTGCGGGCTTCCTTTGCCTCGATGACCCGGGTCTTGAGGCCAAAGGATCGCTGGAGCTCCGCAGAAGCGCCGAGTTGCTCCAGGTACGTTTCGCTGCGCGCGAGAAACAAATAGCCACCTCGCCGGAACCACACGTTGATGCCCATTCGTTGGGCGAAGTCCGCGCAAAGCTCGAGCGACTCGCGCATGAGCTCGATGTTGATCGCACTCGACCATTGGGCGCGTACACCGCCGCCGTTTCGACCGGAGGCGCCACCGCAAAGGTACCCCTTGTCGACGACAACGATGCGCCGCTTCGGCGCGCGCTCGGCGAGATGAAAAGCCACCGCGAGACCCATGATGCCGGCGCCGATGATGACCGTGTCCGCCGAGCTGGGAAGGTCGCCGATGCTCTGAGTTTGCAGCGTCACGGCTCGTCCTCGTCGAGGAGCCGTGCGAGACTCGCCAAGGGCAGCGGGTGCACCGGCGGCCGCGGGGTAATCGGGGCGTTCGAGACTTCGCCGCCAAGTCGAATCAGCTCCCGGGCGCAGAGTGCCGTGCACTGCTTCCCCTGGCACCAGCCCGTACCGAAGCCCGTATAGCGCTTCACCGATTCAAGGTCGCGATGGCCGCGCTCAACCGCCACTTCAAGGGCGTGCAGGGTGACGTCCTCGCAGCGGCAGAGCAGGATCTTCTCCCGTTCACTCACGACGCCGCGGCCTCTCCGGCGCGCCGGCCCTGCTCGGCGGCGGCCTCGCCGCGCCGGCCCGTGACGGAGCCAACGGCGAAGAGGCCTGCGCCCGCCGTTCGACCTTCGTCGTTGGCCTCGACGACAAAGCCGTCGTTCCAGTGCGTCGTGGCGCCGCCCTGCACGGCGATCTCGAGCGCCGCGGACGGCGGCGCGCCGGCCACGACCCACTCGCTCGGATGGTAGCTGCGTGTTCCTTTCGAATGGTGCACGCCGCGAACTTGATGATCGCCCGTCGCCCGCACTTCGGTGGACGGGAGCGGGCCGACCACTTGCACGCCGCGGCGCATCAGCGCAGCGCCAAGCGCAGCGAGAAGCGGGCCCTCACCCACCGTGACGGCGCTACGCGGCACAATGCCCTGGCCCAAGAGCGCAAGGGCGCCCGTCGCCGTGAAGACGCCGGGAAGGTCATTGCCTTCAAAAGCCAGCGCACCGCCGGTGACGCCCGTGGCGACGATCACCGTCCGCGCGTGAACCAGCTCGATACGCCCCTCGCTTTCAAGCAAGACCACGCTACCGCCGACCGGTTCGCCGCTGGCGTCTTCATGAAAGAGCGCGACGGCCGTGGAGCCAAAGCGCCGAACGACGGGCGGGCCGATCGTTGGCAGGGGCGGCGCCGGGCAGCCGGCGTCACGCAGAAGCTGCGCTTCGCCGCCGGCAAAGCGGTCCTCGTCCACCAGCAAGACGCGGGCGCCGCCCTTGGCCGCCGCGTTCGCCGCCGTGACGCCGGCGATGCCGGCCCCCACGACGAGTACGTCCGTCTCGCCGCGCCGTGGCGCGACGGCCTCTACGGCCACGTCCGGAATGCGGCCCACACCGGCGATGCGTCGGGCCACGGCTTTCATGATCGCGTTGGGAATGCGAAAGCGCGTCCAAAAGTGATGATGATCGATGCCCTTTGGGTAGAGCCAGTCGGTGAGTGAAAGCAGGTCATACTCTGCCGTTCCGATCACGTTCTGCGTTGTTACCTTCATGCCGGGCTTCACCAGCGTTCGGCACGTCATGGTGTTCGGCCGACCGTCGACGCGCATGAGGCAGCCTTCGCAGCGCGCGCGAAAGCAAACCGGCCCACGTGGGCGATGGTACTTGACGCTTCGGCCGAAGACGTAGCGACCGGAGCGCACCAAGGCCACGGCGACGGTTTCGCCTGCCTTCGCGTCTACCGGCTCGCCATCGACCTCAAAGTCCATTGCCACATTGAGCTTCACCGGCCGGACGCGCGTGTGTCTACGCTTTTGCGCTGCTCGTTGGCGCTTTGTCCGGGTCGCACGCTACTTTCAGAGGGGCCGTTCCCTTCCTCCGATCGCTTCGCTCGACCCGTCAGATTCGCCTGTCCCGCGGCGGCCCCGCGAACCCGTTTCACCCTCCCAGCACGACTTGGCCAGCCTGTTACCATAGGGCGTGCAATCGCGGTGGTGGCATAGGGTGGTGCTTGGCGCATTCGTCGCCGGTTGCGGCCTTGTCGCCATCGACGAGCCCGCGGCCGACGGAGCGGTTCGTCCCCGGGACAGCGCCCTTGCGGACGGCGATGCGCGACGGCGCAGCGCCGACGGTGCGGTGGATGCATCCAGGAGTGACGGCGCCGCCTTCGACGCGGCCGAGTCCGGCGCCTCGGACGCTGAAGCCGACGGCTTTGTGCCCGTCGACGCGGGAGGCGATGGTGGAGCCGACATGGCGATGGACGTAGGGACCGATGCGCTCCGAGGGGTCGACGTCGGCGCCCCCGATGCGAATGACTTCTGCGGCGCGCCGACCGGCTCGCTCTGCGAAGACACGGTTCTTCTCGACCCGGGAAACACCCGGACCGTTGACCTCGACCTGCGCGGCGCCACCGCTGGTCTGCCGTCCGAGTGCGCGCCGGCGGCCAATCCACGTCGCGCGTTCCTGGTGCAGCCCACGAGTCCGGGCCGCCTCGTCATTCGCGTGCTCAACTCTGGTCGTAGAACCTTCATCGACGTGGGCCCCGGCAACTGCCTGCTACGAAAAACCGGCCAGTGTAGTAACGCCAACGGCGCGACGCTGGCGCAGCCCGTCATCGGGACCGAAACCCATCGCATCACGGTGACGGCGGGGGACGACACGGACTGCCGGGTGCTCGAAGTGGAGGTGACGCTCGAGGGGCCCGAGAGCTGAAGGCGACGCCCCCAACGGGCATACGCGCCAACGTCCGTGATGCCGCAGGTGAAGGCCGCGCAAAGACCAGCCTGCTAGGGCGTGTCTTAAAACACGCGCATGCGCCGTAGCCCCGCTCATCGTGGATTTAGGCAAATCTTAGGCTTGTAAAACGCCGGGGGATCCGTAGGCGC
>JBCCRV010000388.1:0-7091 GCA_039201085.1 Myxococcota bacterium
CCGCGTGAGCAACCGGCGCTGCGTGAGCGACCGGCGCCGCGTGAGCAACCGGCGCTGCGTGAGCGACGGGCGCTGCACTGCCAACCGGGGCCTGTGCAGGTTGAACCGCCGCCGCTTGAGGCGCGACGGGCGAGGCCTGAGCGGCCGGCGAGGCGGCAAAAGGCGTCGGCGCAGCGGCCGCCTGAAGCGAGTTCCCGCAGTGCACACAAAAGCGCATATTGGGCTGGTTTTCGCCACCGCAGCGCCCGCAGCGAACCGTATTGGTCGCCGCCGGCAGCAGACGCGTACCGCAAGCCTGGCAGAACATGCTGCCGGCACGGTTTTCCAAGCCACAGTTTGGGCAGCCCATGAGCGGGCAGTGGAACTCGCGAGGCGGCCTCAAGTCAAGGGAATCGGCACCCTGATGCGTGGTTCGACACCCCACCAGCACCCCTGCGAAAGGTCCGCCCACCCCGGAACGCACCGGGGTGAACGAACGCCCGGCGCGCGTCTCCCATGGCCGAACGCGCGAAGACGCCACGACGCGCTCGGGACCACACGACCTTGGGCACTCAGGAACCCGCCGACGGCCGCTCGGACAGAACCAAGCCCACGCGCAACAGGAGCGAACCGTTCACCCCAAAGCTGTCGGACCTGCGAACCCCGTCCGAATCGGAGCGAAACGACCCTGTCGAGAAGAAAAAGCCCGAAATCCCTAGGGTAAATGCAAGTGTAGAGGTGAGTTCGATCTCGAGGCCGGCGCCCACATCGAGCCCCGCACCAAAGACGTTGTCTTGGAAGGCATCGCCGAGGATCACGAGCCCAAGGGACGCACCCACGTAGGGATGCACGAGGGACGACCGCAGCCCGTAGTAGCGAACGTCGCCGCTGAAGAAGTGCTGCGTCGTGATCTCGTAGACGCCGTTTCCATCCAGAAACGACACGTCATAGCCAAAACCCACCGAGAGGCCGCGGGGAAAGCGCCAGGCAAGCGCGGCGCCTACCCCGCCTCCGCCGCTGTAAATGCAGTCCGCGTCGTCCGGGCAGAGCGTGTCGCGCTGCAGCGGCGCCGACGCCGTGGCCGTGAACTCGATGGTCCAGAAGGGACGAAGCTCGAGGGGCGGCGGCGGGGGCGCGAACGATCCTTCATCCGCTTCCGCCCGATCTTGGGCGTCCGCGCCATTGACCAGGGCCAGCACCATAAGCCCGCTCCCCAGGGCTCGGAAAACGCCCCGAAGCCAGGCGCTTTTCACCGTCCTCGTCTGTTCTGTTGACAGCAACCGATCCCTTTCTATAGTCGCGCGCCTGGAGCCCCTCGGCTCCAGAGTATAGAGCAGGTGAACGCCATGGAGATCTTCCTCGACAAACGGTCCGTGCGTCAGATCCGCCTTTCCGCTTCCGACGCGATCGAAGACGGCGACTTCGACACCCTTCGCGAAGACCTCATCGAGCTCTTCAACGACGAAGAGACCGAAGAGATCGAACGCCGTACGGACTCGGGCGACATTCATAGTTTCGTCAGCGAAATCCTCGACGAGTGGGACGGCGAAGACGTCGAAGAGCTCTTCGAGCTCCTCGAAGGCCAACTCTCCGACGCCGACATCGACCTCAAGTACACCTCGCCCGAAATGGACGATGAGGAGGATGAGGACGACGAGGACGAAGACGACGTCGAATACGAAGACGACGCGCTCAGCTAGCCGTCGCTGACAGCTCGGCGCGCGTTTCGGCGGCTCAGCCCGACACAATCCACTCGGAAGCGAGCGCGCTGAGCGCTTCGACCGCTTGAGCCTGGTCCGCATCGCTCAGATCACGGTGCGTCACGGCGCGAATCTTGGTCGGTGAAATCGCACCAAGCTGCACCTGCGGTGCCGCCGCCTCGACGAAGGCGGGCGCGTCGCGCACCTCGAAGACGACCATATTGGTTTCTACCGGCTGACACGCATAGCCGGCGCTCGCCAGCCCCGACGCCAGTTCGCGCGCTCGACGGTGGTCGGTGCTGAGATCACCGCGATGGTGCTCGAGCCCATAAAGCGCCGCCGCTGCGACGATGCCCGACTGCCGAAGGGCACCACCCATGCGCCGCCGATAGCGCAGCGCCTCCTGCCGCCGGTCGGCGGAAAACGCGAGGGCCGAACCCAGCGGCGCGCCAAGGCCCTTCGAAAAGCAAACGCTGACCGTATCGACGCCGACGCAAAGCGCCGCGAGCTCCAGATCCTGCGCCGCCGCGGCGTTCCACAAGCGGGCGCCGTCGAGATGCACACCAAGCCCCTTCGCGCGCGCCGCCTCCACCGCCCCCGCAAAGCGCTCCCGTGGGTAGATGCGGCCGCCACTGTGGTTGTGCGTGTTCTCGAGCGCAAGCAGCCGGGGCCGCGGGTAGTAGTACGCATCTGGAAAGACCATCTCAGCGATCTCTTCCGCCGCAGGCATCGCCGACGCGGTGGGAAAGAACTGCCCGCCTGCAAAGGCCGCCGCCGCGCCGCTTTCATAGCGAACCAAATGAGTGCCCGCGCCACAAAACACCGCATCACCGGGCCGGCAGTGCAGCATCAAGGCGATCTGATTCGCCATCGTTCCCGAAGGCACAAAGAGTGCGCTCTCCATTCCCAGTAGCTCCGCCACGTACGCCTCAAGGCGCGCGACGGTTGGATCCTCCCCGTACACATCATCGCCCACCTCGGCGCGGGCCATCGCCTCGCGCATCGCATCGGTGGGTCGGGTCAAGGTGTCGGAACGCAAATCGGCAGTCACGGTCAGAGGCTCACAGGCCCGGTCCGTAGCGTCAACGCGGGCGCTGCCTTCGCCCCTCCGCTGCGATCGAGAACACGGTGCAGCGCACGCAGAGCTGTGCTTTCCTACCTCCGTGCGAACCAGCCTCATCGCGTTGTTCTTGGCGGCCTGCAGCAGCGACGGGCCGGCCCCGATCGACGCCGCAGAGGCGGCGGACGTCGCCTCGGACCTTAGCGCGCAAGCCGACGCGCGGGATGTGGACGAAGCCGGCGCCGAAGACGCGCGCGGGGACCTGGCCGAAGACCTCGGTGCGCCTTTGCCGCCCACCACCCTCGCGGGCCGGGTCACGTACGAAGACCGCATCTTCGATGACTCGGGGTTCACGGGCGAACTCGTCGTGCGCCCCTCTCGGCGCACGGAGGTCTCGCTCTTTTCGGGCACGCGGCAGGTCGCCGCCACGCTCACCGACGACGAGGGCCGCTATGTCTTCGAGGGCATCGAAGACGCGGTGAACGTGCGGGCACGGGCGCGAAGCCATAGCGGCGCGTACGTAACCCAGGTTCGCAGCCGGCGCGGCCGCATATTCGAGCTCACGTCGCCTTGGGCGCCGGGCGATGGCGCCCTCAACTTCGACGCCACCACGGAAAACCTCGGCGGCGCCTTCAACATCGCGGACGTATCGCTCAACGCCTTCGATGCGATCGCACGCTTCGTCGAAGGCGACGCGCCCACGCTGACCTTTGCGTGGGATCCGGGTGAAGCCTGGCCCTGCGGCTCGTGCTACTCGCGGAATGTGGTGAGCCTCGGCGGCCAGCCCGAGGACACGGACGAGTACGACGACGACATCATTCTCCACGAGTTTGGCCACTACTTCGTGGAGCACTTCAGCGCCGACGACTCCCCCGGCGGCCCGCATCGGGACCGCCAAGTCTCGCCCGTGCTCGCCTACGGCGAGGGCGTCGCGTACTTCTTCACGCTCTTTGTCACCGGCCGAAAGACCGTCGTCGACACCTTTGAAGGCTCGGTGCGCACCATCGACTATGAGAACTACCTGCAAAACGGCGGAGACCGCGACGCCTTTCGCGGAACGACCGGCGGCCTTGGGGGACGGCTCCGCGAGGAGCTGATCGGCGGCGTGCTGCTCGACGCCTTCGACGCGCCCAGCGCCGACGAGCCCTTCGACACCCTAGCGCTGGGTGAAGCCGCGACGATGCGTCTGCTCGTGGGCTACTTCGGAGGTCGGCGGCGGGTCGATGCGGGCGCGCGCGGCATCGACTTTGCGGACCTCTTCTTGGGCCTTCAGTGCGACGCAGGCGTCGCACGCGCGGAAGTACAGCGACTCGCCGACGAGCGCGCCTTCCCTTGGACGGCGCCGGCAAGCTGCCCGTGAAGCGCTTCGCACGAGTTCTATCGACGGCCGTTCTGGTCGGAGCCTGCGGAGCGAGCACGTCCCGCGACGCTTCGGATGCAGGAGGCGAGGTCCGCATGGACATCGCCTCCACCACCCCCGACTCGCTCACGATGGAGGACCCTTGCATCCGCGCGGAGGACGCACAGCCAACGGTTCGGTTCGAACCCGTTGTTGCATCGAGCTCTACGGAAACGACAACGTTCGAAGGCTTTCCCGTGCGGGCGCGGTACCCGCCGGGCGAGCTGCGAGGCCTGGTGGTTTTCTTTCACGGAAGCGGGGGCTCGGCGAGCTTTCTCGACCGCATCGAAACGCGCGCCTTCGTAGAGGAACTGCTGGCGGCTGACTACGGGTCGATTGCTACGGAGAGCACGCAGCGCGACGAGGAGATGCGGTGGAGCGCGTCGCCCGAGACGCCGAACGCAGACGTCGAGCGTGTCACGCGGTTGGTGCGACAAACGCTGAGCGAACGCGGTTTGGCGGCAGACCACCCACTCTTTCTCGTGGGTATGTCAAACGGGGCTGGCTTCGTTGGCACGCTGGCGGAAGCGCTCAGCGTAAGCGACCTAAACCTCCGTGCCGTGATGATGCAGCAGAACCCGTGGCGCCGCGATGTGTTCGAAGCCGGCGCACCCACCGTGCCGACGTTTCACGTGAGCGTCGCCAACGAAAGTGTCTCGGACCTTCCACGCGCTCGTGCGCAGGTCGCACAAGCGCAGGCCGAAAACCGCGGGCCAGTCGTGGACACGGTTGCCGAAGAAGTCCCGCTGGACCCGCGCCGCTTCCTGCGCATTCCTGGGTTCACGGAGGCACGCGCGAACGCGTTCTTCATGGATCTGGTCCAACGCGACCTGATAGACGCAGCCGGTCAGCGCCTTGCGAACGTGGACCAACTCGAGGCGAGCTTCCGAAGAACGCCCGACGGAACGCTCTCCTTCGAAGAGCTACGGGACGTTCGATCGCAGATCCTCGTGACGTGGGCGATGCACCAAATGCGAAGCGATTACTCGGAGCAGGCTGTTGCGTTCTTCGAGTGCCACCGCTCACAGTGAGCCGGGGAACTTCATACGCGCATCGGGCGATATCGAGCATGTGACGCCGGGTCCACTTGGAGCGTCGCAAGCAGACGCTGTTGACGTGCAAGGAAGCGCCGCACGTCCGGCGGCTGAACGTCCATCACGCAGGAAGTCAATCCGTGTCAGGTCGCGTCGCGAACGGTCAGCGTTTGGCCGCGCAAAAGCGAACCCTGACGCCCTTGTTCGGCGAACGCCATGCGCACCGTCAGGAGCGCGGAACCTGCCTTCTTCGCTTCGCCCACCAGCGTAAGGGTGATGCGACAGTCGTCGGGGATCTGCGCCCAGTGCCAAGCCTTCGCGTCCGCCTTTCGGCGCGCCACCGACTTCGGAGGCTCGGGCACCTCCACGCCGGCGCTCAGCGCGCAGGGCAGCGTCGCGCGCAGCCCTTCGAAATCCGCCGCCACGACGGCAGCCCCCTCGACGTTCACGCGGAGCGGCCGAAAGAGCGACTTGCCTGGACCGCCCACCTCGACGATCAGCTCCTCGCCCGGTCCGCCCACCATGACGAGCGGAAAGGTCAGGACCGCTTCACCGGTCTCCAATGCCCAGGGCGTCAGCTCAGCCATCGCGTCGAGCACGAGTTGGGGCGGCCCCTTTTTCCGCGGAAGCGTTTGCTTCGCCACGACCATGGGCCCGGCGTCGTTCGTGGGCGCTTTCATGGGCCGCGCGAGCCAGCTCTCTTCGGTGCACTCGATCCAAACGGTGCGCTCGTTCTCCTGAAAGAGAAACCGACCGTCCGGGACGCAAGCGATTTCGCCGGGTCGTCGGAGGTACTCGCTTTCGAGCAGCGGCTCGGCCGCATCGCCCGGTACCCAGCGCTGCAGCGAGCCGTCCGCTGCGAAGTAGACGGCGTCTCCCCGCGCCGCAAGGGCGACGACGTTCTGCACCGAAACGCTCGCCCTGGTTTCGCCACCTTCGATGTACTCGATGCGTCCCTCACCGGTGTCCGAGCAGAGCGCGACCACGACGCCGTCGCGAAAAGGATGGGCGTCGAGAAACGATCCTTCGGCCACCGGAAATCGCGCGCTGAACGTCCAGTCCATCGAACCTTCGCTCCACAGGGCGACAATGCCGGCGTCGAGATCGGCGAGCGCAAAACGGCCCTGCTCGCCGCGCAGCTGGAGGCGGCCAAGGGTCTCACTGAAGCGCTTACGCCGCGTAAAGGGCGCCTCACCGCCTCGCCATTGAAGCCCGATCACCCGCTTAGGAAGCTCGCGTGGACTCCGCAGCCGCAGCCCTTCGGCCCCCCGCCGCCCCACGCGGACCACGACTTCGCGGCCTTCACGCGTTGCGATGGCCCAGCGGTCTGCATCAAGGCGAGCGAGCGCATAGGCCCGGCGCCCCTTCGGCTGCACCGCGCCTTCGTTGTCGAAGGCCAGCAGCTCCTGATCGCCGCGTACGAGGTGACCCCCCTCGGCGTGCACCGCGAGCATCGACTGGCGGGCGAGTGGCGCGTCAAAGCCGAGCGAGGCCGAGTCGAGGACGGCGACGAGGTCACCGGATTCTTCTCGAGCGAGCCCGCCGTGTCCGTAGATCCAGGTTCGGGAGTTCTTGGTCGCGTCTGCCATCGGCTACCGAACCATACCCAAGGACCGTTCGTTCCGTCGAATCGTTGCGAAGAGCACGATTAACGACAAACGCCCCGACCGAAAAGCCGAGGCGCTTCCTCCGCTCAAAACCCTTAGTTGGGCGCGGACACTTCCTGACGAATGATCACCACATCGCTTGGCGCGTTGATCGTGCTGTCGGGCTCCGCCGTGACGATGACCTCGAGGGCCGCATCGGGCGTGGTGCCGGAGAAGGTGCCCGAGCGGTCGTCAGCGTCGTATTGCAGCACGCCGACCATTCGAGCGTCCTGGCCATCGGGCTGGAACCACACGGCGTACACGGTCGCGCCG
>JBCCRV010000389.1:0-7074 GCA_039201085.1 Myxococcota bacterium
CCGCCGCCGCCGCCGGCTCCATCGGCGAAGAGCACGATGTTGCGTTCGTCGCCCTCCACTTCCACTTCGATGTCAGCCGGGTCGCCGCGGTCGCACTCGAGGTCGTTTGGAATTGAGCAGCGGCCCCAGGCGTACAGCAGGGGCGTGAAGTCGTCCGAGTGAAGGGTGAACTGGTCGCCATCGCTGACCCGCGCACGGAAGACCGCCTCGCGCTGCATGACGGCTTCGCTGACTCCGCCGCAGCGGCCGAAACCGCCCGAGGGTGCGGCCCGCTCGATGAAACCCACGGCCGTGCCGACGGGCGGGTAAAAGGGCGCCTCTTCACAGCTGAGTTCGGCGCTCTCTAGCGCCGTGATCGAAAGGGTGTACTGCCCTCCGTCGCGACTGAAGCTGTCGAGCAAGATGAACACCTCGCGCGTGCGGGCGCTCGAACCCAGTTGGCGCAAGTAGAGGGCCGACGCGAACGAAATGTCCGTGTCAAAGTCGTCGTTGCACCCCAGACCGGCGAAGCTGAAGCTTCCGCAGTCGGGGCTCACCGCGAGAATCGTGTCGGCCTCGCTGCCCGCCGTGCTGATCACGTAGTCGAGGCTCGGATCAACATCGAGGACGAAGACCGCGTCGGGGCCGCGCTCGCCGCCGCAGGCGCTGTCGTAGTCGTTCGCGAAGTCTTCAAGAAAGCCATTGATGCGCGTTTCACCCGCATCGCTGAGCTCGATGCGCTGCGCTGTCTCACATCGGTCCGGAAGCACGGCTTCGCAGACGCCTTCGTCGAACTCTTCGTCGCAGTCGTTGTCTTCCCGATCGCATTCCTCTTCGGCACCCGGGAAGATGTCCCGGTCGTCGTCGTTGCAGTCGGGAACGTCGTCGCAGAGGGTCGAACCGTCGCCGTCCATGTCGATTGGATCGTTGACGCATTCCCGTGCTTCGCCATCGCATGAGTCCGACGTGCAGCTGCGACCGTCGCTGCAGTCACGGGCTTCACCGCCCGCGCAACCCTCGGCGGTGCAGACGGCGCCCACAAAGCAGAAGCCGTCGTCGCAGAGCGCATCGTTCCGCGTTCGTTCGCAGCCGGTCTCGCCGCAGCGGTCGACGGTGCATTCGACCCCGTCGTCGCACGCAGCGTCGTCCGGCGCGGCGGCACAGCGGCCAAGTCCTTCATCGCAGCGGTCGACAGTGCATTCGACCCCGTCGTCGCACACCACGGCTTCGCCGCGCACGCACGTTCCGCCTTGGCAGCGTTCTTCGCCGTTGCAGAGCAGCCCATCGTCACAGTCCTCGGCGCGTTCGCACGACGCATCGACGCAGCCATCGAGGGTGCAGCGTTCGTCCTCGCCGCAGCGGCTATCCTGTGGGTCGCTCACGCAAACGCTGCCCTCGCAGCGATCCTCAGTGCACGCGACGCCGTCGTCGCAGTCCGTGGCGCAGCCGTCCGGCGCGCTGTCCGCGCTATCCGCCCCCTCGTCCGCCCGGCCCGCATCGACGGCGCCACCAAGTCGACCTGGGTCCGGGTTAACCACGGCGGAGCAGGCGCCAAGCGCCAGCATCCAAAGTACCGTCCCCCCCGAGCGGCGCACTAGAACGATCCCGTCAGAGCCACGCCGGCGGCGTTCGGGCCGACGGCCGGCGCCACGTAGGCGCTCGGCTCGTCTTCGTCCGCGCCACGGAGCACGAAGTAGAGGACGACGGCCGTTCCCGCGGCCGCGATCGAAGCGATGCCGAGGACATCCGCCGCCGTGGAGCGACGGTCGGCGCGATCCTTCGCATCGAGCCCGTCTTCGCGCGCCCGGGCTCGTTCCGCCGCTCCGAGGCTCAAGTCGTTGGAGTCCGCCACGGCGTCGTCAAAGTCACTGTTCGATCGAAGCGCCAGGACGCCCGAAATGATCGCGCCGATGCCGAGGGCCGCGGAGGCGCCCGCACTGATCCAAACGGGCGTGGGCAGCGAAAAGCCCTCGCCATCGTCCACTTCGTCCGGCGCCTCGACCTCCGTGCTTACGGCGCCTTCGAGCTGCACGGCGACCTCCTGGCGGCCGCCGCCCTCGAGCGTAAACGTCTGCTCGTAGGGCGCGTAGCCTTCCGACTCGACGCGAAGGCGGTGCTCACCGGCCACGAGCTTGATGCCATCGAGAATCGGCGCGCGCAGCGTGGTGTCGTCGTCGATGGTCACGGACGCTCCCTCCGGCGTCACGCGCAGGAACACCTCGCCGACCTGCGCCTGCAGGCGCGCGATGGCGCTGCGAACCTCCGCGCGCTGGTCTGCCGACGCGTTCTCCGATTCGATCAGAAAGCGCTCGAAATGGTTCAGCGCCTCGACGGGCCGGCCGAGCTGCTCGTAGCAGTTCGCCATGTTGACGCGGACGCTCGGGTGCGGCGCGATTCGGTACGCCTCCTGAAAGGACGCAAGCGCCGCGTCGTAGCGGCCCTCGCCGTAGGCGCTCACGCCCGCCCCAAAGGCGGCGCGGGCCGCCTCGCGGTCCTGGGCGTGGGCGGATGCGCTCGCCAAAAGACCGAGCGTCAAGAGCGCAACGAAGGAGACGTTTCGAAAAGCCATCGCCGCAGCGTAGGCCGTTCGGAAATTCCTTTCAAATGCGGCGCGAGGCGGAACGCCGACGGAGAAGCCAAACGCCCGCCAGCAGCAACACCCCAAGGGGCGCTGCCCCGGCGGCCACGCCCAGCGCGCATCCACCGCCGCCGTCCCCCGGATTCTCGTTCGTTCCCCCGTCCACCACGGGGCCCGCGTCCGGGTCGTCTGGGCATCCGGGCTCGATGGGCAGCTCAAGGGCGTTGTCACAGATGAGGTCGCGCTCTTCGACGACGCACACGGGCATCTCCGGACACGTGATCGGCCCGACGAGATCCGCCAGCGTGAACTCGGTCTCGAGGCCCGCGCCTCGGTCCACCAGAATGCTTGGCCCTTCGCACAGCCAGAGCTCCGATCCGTTCGCCACGGCGCAGGTCAGCGAACGGCCGGACTCGAGATGCGCGAACGTGGACCCGCCGTCGGTCGAGCGAAAGAGGCCGTAGCGCGGACGGACGAGCTCGCCATCCACGTCAAAGTCGCCCATCTGCTCGACGGCGACGTCGATCGATCCGGGCCGAAGGGCGACGTCGCGAATGCGTCCCTCGAGCTCGAGCAGCGTCTCCCAGGTCTCGCCGCCATCGGCGCTGGCGACGACGCGTTCGGGCGTCGCGAGGGCGTCGAACTCGCGCTGAACCCGTCCGATCAGACGGCCGTTTTCGTCGAGGCCTTCGAGATAGAGCGTTCGTTCGCCGTCGCCCCGCTGAAACGGGTATCGCTGCCAAGTCGCGGCACCGTCGGTGCTGTGAAAGACGAAGATTTCGCGCTCCAGCCGCTCCGCCGTGCGCGGATAGACGGCGCTTAGATGGAGGTTGGCGTCGCCCACCACGAGCGTTTCAAAGAGAATCGGCTCGATGGGCGGCCCCGCGGCGGACCACCCGACCCCGTCTTCGCTTCGGTACACGACGTTGTCGCGGCCGTTTCCGTCGCTGCTGACGGCCCAAAAGCCGCCCGCTGGATCGGGCTGAACGTCGATCATGACGCGCTCGGTTTCCTCACCGAGGCTGGTCGCGCGGCAGCCCTCCGCGTCGAGGCGGACGAGCCCCTGGAACGTGGCGGCAAGCGTGCCGCTTTCCGCCAGAACCAGCGCGGGATCCTCGAGCGGCACCCGCCCCATCGACGCTGTGCAGCGCCATCGCCACGCGCCATCAACCCGCTGCACAAGCCCGTAGGTGGTGGCGAAGATCGGTCCTCCCGGGCCAAAAACCACGTCGTAGGTGGAGGCCAGACGACCGTGGGCCAAGGCGGAGGACGCGCAGAGAAGCGCGCCGAGCGCTGTCAGCGCGTGCGGCCCGTAAGTCATGACCAAATGATGGGGCACCCGCCTCCCGGTGCCAACGCTTGGGCGCAATACGCACGCGGCAAATGCGCGCAAACGCCGCGAACATGACGCTTTGCACGGCCCCATGGTACCGTCCGCCCATCTCGGAGCAGGACGAAGATCGGCCCACACGCCGCCCGGGCGACCTGACGCCCCTTGCCGCGACGGAGCTTCCGCCGCCGCCGGCGAACTCTGCCACCGCCGCCACGGCGCCCATCGACGGGCCCGACATGCCCGAAGAGGGCGAGCCGATTTTCTCGCCGGGCGAGATCGTGGCGGAGAACTACGAGGTGCGAAGCATGCTCGGCGAGGGGGGCATGGCCCAGGTCTGGGAAGCGCGTGATCATGTGCTCGACCGGCGCGTGGCCCTCAAGGCGGCACGGCCCGAACCCGGCATGCCCAGCCTGCGAAACGAAGCGCGGGCGCTCGCGGCCTTTCGCCATCCAAGCCTCGTGACCGTGCATGCCCTCGCCGAGCATCGCGGCATCGAGTTCATCGTGATGGAGCGAATCTACGGCATCAGCCTGGCCGATCACATCGAACAGCGTCAGGCCGACGGCGTTCCCTTCAAGGTCTCGGAGGTGCTCGGACCGCTGATCGACATCGCCGAAGGCCTTGCCGTGGTGCACCGCGCCGGCATCGCCCACCGGGACATCAAGCCGGACAACGTAATGCTTACGGCAGACCGGCGCGTCGTGCTGATGGACTTCGGTTTGGTGCTGCCCGAGTTCGACGTCGCCGATCAGAAGGTCGTGGCGGGCTCGCCGCCCTACATGCCGCCGGAAGCACTTTCCAACAGCATCGAGCGAGGCAGCGGACAGCTTGTCGATATCTACGCCCTCGGCGTGATCGCCTACGAGATGCTGGCTGGCCATCGCCCCTTCGACCACGCGACGGACGTGGCCGCGCTTTGGGAGATGCACGCCGCCGGGTTCATTCCGGACATCACGAAATTTCGCAACGACCTCCCGGACGGTCTGCCGGCGCTCATCACGGAGATGCTCGCGAAGGATCCGAGCGCACGGCCGCAAAGCGCCGAAGGCATCGCCTGGTCACTCGCGCGCATGCGCGCCGAACTCGAGCGGCCGCCTACGACCAGTAGTTCGCCACCGCCGCCGGAGGAGGGCGCCATCGACGTGCTGCTCGTCGAAGACGACCCGGACCTCGCGCGGATCATGCAGTTCTACGTGAGCTCCATTCTCGGCGAAAAGGTCACCCTGCGCCACGTCGCCGACGGCGAAGCCGCGGTGGCCGCGCTACGCGAGCGCGCACCGGACCTCATGCTCCTCGACCTACACATGCCGAAGATGAACGGCGTCGAAGTGTGCATGCACGTGCGCGGTGAGCGCCTCGCCGACGACATGAAGATCGTCGCCGTCAGCGCGGGCGCCCAGGACCACGACCTACAGCTGCTGCACCAACTCGGCATCTACCGCTTCATTCAGAAGGGCGCGAACCTGAAGCAGAACCTGCACGAAACGCTCTCGGCCCTCTTCCTCTCCGAGTAGGCGCACACCAACCGGCGGACAGACAGCACTCTGGAGCCTCCACGGCGCTCTCCAGGCGACCTGCGGCGTGTTCCGTGCGTGCGCCCCTGCGTTGCGCGTCCTGCGTCCGGCTCCGCGCGTCCTGCTTCGTGCATCCTGCGTTGCGCGCCGTGCGTCCTACTCCGGGCATCCTGCGTTGTGCGTCGTGCGTCCTACTCCGTGCATCCTGCGTGGTGCGTCGGCGCCCGGCGTCCTGTGGCCGGCGTCCAGCTCCGGGCGTCCTGCAACCTACGCCCCAAGTCCTATTGCGTCGCGTTCGCGCCCACCTCTTCGCCCAGCTCACCAAGCCCCGCGACGCGCAGCGCCGCGCGCACCCGTTCGCGTGATTCGGAGTGGCGCGCCGAGCCTTCCGGCACCTGCGCAAAATAACGGGCCGCCTCACCGGGTCGCCCGAGCGCCAGGGCCGCTTCGCCGGCGACAAAATGCGCGTCCACGACGGCGCCGGCCGCAAGCGCCTCGTCCAGCGCCAGCTGCGCTTCGCCGACCTGCAGCCAAAGCCGAGCGCGTTCCGCGGGCGGAAGTTGGCCGACCTGCGCCACGATGCACGCGCGGGCCGCATCCCGTTCGTCCAACGCGAGGTGCGCGCGAACGCGCAGCGCCAGCAAGAGCGGCGTGTCCATCGCCGGGTGACTCAAGAGGCGCAGCGCCATCGCCGGACGGCTCGCGTCGAGCTGGGCCTCCGCGAGCTCCGCCAGCTCCACGCGGTAGAGCGGCGCCTGAAGCGCCAGCGCTCGGGCCGCGCTCTCGGCGAGGTCGCCGTCGCCGCGGTGGAGGGCGAGCGCAAGACGCGCGCGCAAGCTGGCCACACGGTCGCTCCCTTCGGTCATCGACTGAAGAAGCTCGGCGCTTGCCGGAAGGCGGCCAAGGAGCGCCGCCACCCGCTGCACGGGCGCGTCGCTTTCGGGCGCGAAACGATGGGCGTCGGAAAAGGCGCGAAGCGCCGACGATCCGTCACCGACGGCGAGTTCGAGGTCGCCCTGAACCAAGGCGATCGCCTCGGACTCCCGGTCCACTTCACGGCCTTGCTCAAGCAAGGCTCGGGCGTCGTTCATGCGGCCCAGCCGAAGCAGCGCCGCAGCCTGTCGCGAGATCACATAGGCGTCGTCGACGGGGCCCGTTCGCGCTTCCCGGTAGGCGGCGATGGCCGCTTCGTCATCGCCGCGCGCCGCCGCCAACTCACCGCGAATGAACCACTCATACGCATGGGGCGAAACGTACACCCCGGCCCGCTCCTCGCCATCCATCCGGCGAGTCACCGGATAGGCGCGGGCTCCGCATGCGCCGAGACCGAGCGCGGCGATGAGCGTGGCAACGACGCTGCACCGACGCATGCACGTTAGGGCTGAAGACACGCGTCCTGCAGGCCCGCTTCGCAGCCCACGGTGATCGTTTCAACGGCGTCCGCCGGCAGGGGCCAGGGAATGCTTCGGCGAAATACGCCGATGGTGCGCTGCCCCTCGTCGCCGCGCTGAAAGAGCTCGACGGTGAGAAGCGGATCGGGCGCATCGAATGCGCCATCGCTGGAGAGGCGCACATCGAAGCTGAACCCCGAGCCTGCGCCTTCATCCACGAGGTTCGATTCAAGAAAAGCACGCTCCATCGTGATGACGAACTCACCCGCGCTGCTGACG
>JBCCRV010000390.1:0-7074 GCA_039201085.1 Myxococcota bacterium
CCTCGATTGCGTGCGCCGCCACCTGCGGCCCGGCGGTCTCTTCCTATTCGATGGCTATGCCGCGGACCATTTTCACCACGACTTCTCGCAGGCGGACGACGCCGGCGACGCCGACGAACCGTTTGTCGAGGTCGTCGTGGACGGTCAGCGCTGGAGCGTCGTCGAGCGGCCCGGCCGCTGGGACCGGGAGCAGCAGCGACTCGTCGCCGAATACGAGCACCGACCGGCAGACGGCGGACGCCCCGTGATCAGCGCCATCCCGCAGCGCTACCTGCTGCGCGATCAAGTCGAAGGTCTGCTTGCGGACGCGGGCCTGATGACCCTCGTCGTGCACGGAGACTTCGACCAGTCGGCATGGGACGAAGAATCGCCCCATCTGATCGTCACGGCGATGGCGCCCGTCGCTGAGGCATAGGTCGCTTCCGCTGGAGCGTTCGTGCTGCTGGTCGAGGGTACGGAAGCGCCGAAGCAGGAATGCAGCGACATCGGCCATGAGGGCGGGTGAGGAAGGCCCGGTCTAACCCGAGGGCGATCTACACGCTGCGCGGCGCGGCGTGCGCGACGGACACGAATTCGGTGCCGCGGGCGAGCCCAATCGACGCGGTGATCCGCGAACCCTCGGGCACCCGAAGGGCGATCGCGCGCCCCTCGCTTGCGGCGTAGTCCAGCGTCTGGCGAACGATGCCGCCGGACGACGAGGGTCGGACCACCACAACGCGCAGCGTCGGCTCGGGTGAGCTCAGCGTAAGCCGCCGGCCACGCACAGCGCGCGCGGGCGGTGCAAACAAGCGCAGCGCACGATCTCGGCCGCGGCCGTCGAGATGCCAGGCGACGACCAGCGCGCCCTGGCCCGCCGCAAACACCACTTCGCTCGCCGGGGCAGCGTCGTCATCGTCACCCGATCCAGCCGCGGGCCGCGGACTGCGCTGACGGCCCCCCTGCAGTTTGGCGATCGCCGATTGCAGTCCCTCGTCCCCTGGCGCATCGCGAAGGAGACGCCGGTAAATCGCCAGGGCGCGCTGCGCGTGGCCCTGGTCTGCAAGGAGCTTTGCCATCGTGCGCGTGGGCATCGGCTCGTCCTTGAGCGACGGTCCCTCGTCGACCAGCTCCGCATCGGCAACGGGCCGCGCGCGCGCGGACACGCGCTTCGGTGCAGGCGTTTCTTCCGCCTTGGGCTCCGCGGAGCGCGGTGCGGGCTCGGGGGCTGCTGCTTTGACCTCCGCCTCCGCCGGCAGCGCAGGCGCGGCGAGCTCCAGGGCGAGGTTCGCCGCGCGTCGAAGGAGGCGCCCTGCCCGACGAAAGGGCGCGTTGTGGTGCGCGCGAATCTTGCGAATGAGCTCGTCCGTGGCCTTGCGGTGCGGGGCCCACAAACCGATGCGCCGCGCTTCGGCTTCGAGGTCCGAACGATTCCACTCTTCGAGGCGCGCGAGCTCGTGACGGTTCATGGCGTTCCGTAGGCCGCGAAGGATGCCTCGAGATCGCCGAACTTTTCAATGCATGCGCGCGCCTCGCGCTCATCGGCCTTGAGCTGTGCGACGAGTGCATCGAGGCCATCGAACTTTTGCTCATCGCGCAGGCGCGCCAGGAAGGCCACAGCGATCGGGGCATCATAGAGGTCGGCGGCAAAGTCGAAGAGGTGGACTTCGACCGAACGGCCGGCCTCGAAGGTCGGTCGCGCACCAAGGTTCGCCATGCCGAAGAGGCGCGCGCCGTTTACGCGCGCCGCGACGGCGTACACACCGTCTTTGGGCACGATTGTCGAAAGGGCGCCTAGGTTGGCCGTTGGAAACCCGAGCGTGCGCCCGCGCTGATCGCCTTTCACAACCGTCGAGTCAACGACGTACGAACGTCCAAGGAGCTCCGCCGCGTGACGAACATCGCCGCCCAGCAGCGCACGGCGGATGCGAGTCGACGAGATCACTTCGTCGCGCTCCAAGACGGCGTCGGCAATCTCCACCGCAAACCCGAGTTCGCTGCCAAAGGCCCGAAGGGCGGGGACATCGCCAACGGCGCCTTTTCCGAAGCGAAAGTCCGGACCCACCACGACGACCTGCGCGCCGTGATCGCGGACCACGACGTTCTTCACGAAGGTCTCCGGCGTTTGCGACGCGAATTCTCCGTCGAAGGGCCGGATGTCTACGCGGCTGGCGCCACCGGCACGGAGCCACGCGGCTCGGCGGGCCGGCGTGGTGAGAAGTCCGTCGCCGCCACGCCCGAAATACTCGGCGGGATGGGGATCGAAGAACATCGCGACGGCCTCGCCGTGGCGACGGCACGCCTCGACGAGCGCCGCATGGCCGCGATGCACGCCGTCGAAGTTCCCGATGGTGAGGGCCGTCGTCACGGGCCGAGTATCGCGATGGTGCGGCAGCTTGGCCATTGGAAAAGGCCTCGTGCCCTTGCGGCCTCCCCGCCGCGGCGGAAGATTGTAGCCAATGGTGCCGTTCTTCGCCGTGATCCTGCTCGTCGCTGCCGTCCTTGGCGGTGTAGCGGCGCATCATTGGCGCAGCCGCCGGCGCGTCGATGAGGCAGTGCGTCACGCCCAAATCGCCGATCTCGAGCCGGGCCGTTTCCGCATTGCCGGCCGAATTCAAGCCGAACGTACCCTGAAAAGCCCACTCGACGGCGCGAACTGTGTCTTCTACGAGCACGCCGACTACAAGCCGACGCTGGGCGCCGCCGTCATGGTTCGCGAATCCGCACGCTGGAGCGACGGAGTGCCCTTCTACGTCGAAGATGGAACGGGGCGCGTGCGCATCGACCCGCGGGTCGCGCTCATCGAGGCCTCCGTGGTGACCGAAGACGGGGGCCTTACGGCGGAGCGTCGACTACGCGTGGGCGAAGAAATCGAAGTCGTTGCGACCTTTGGCCTCGGCGAAGCTGACCCCAACTCGCCGTATCGAGGGCAAAGCCACGAATGGTGCAGCCAAGCGGACGACCTCGGCCCCCCAAGGATCACGTACCGGACGATGCCAGACATGGTGCGGCCCACCGATGAGCTGGGTGTGTTCATGGGTGCTGCCAGCGTGTTTCTGGTCGCGGTCGGAACGCTCCTCGCGGTGCTCGTGTCACTGGCGAGCTAACGTCCGAGTCCGTGTGGCGCTGAAGCGCAGGCCGACGAGCGTCGCTACGACGAAGCAAACCCGTGGCCCGATACGCTCCATCGCGGCTTCCGCCGCAGGGGGCCCTGCGAGACGCATGGTAGAATGAAAGCGTTCAATGCATTGGGTTCGGTCGATCGCGCTCGTCGCGCTCGGACACACGGGGTGCGGTCTTGTAAGTGTCCAGGAAGTTCGTGCGGACGGTGCGACCGACACCGGGACCGACGCGTCAACACGCGACGTCGGCGTGGACACGGGCGGGTTCGATGACGGGGCATCGAGCATCGACGCATCGAACGACGCGATCGACGCGGCCACGAACGACATGCGCGACGTGGCGATGGACCCACTCGCCGAATCTGCGATCACCGACGGGGCTTCGGATGGGCTCGACGCGCCCCTCGACAGTGCGACCGACGCTTCCGCGGACGCCGGCCTAGGTCCCTGCCCCCGCGTCGACCCCACGACCGAGCACCTCTACTTGATGAATGACCTCAGTGATGCCGCTGGCGGCATGAACGCCGTCCTCATCGAGAACGGCCAGCTTCGTTCCGGGGACACGGCTTGCGGATCCGGATGGTTCGACACGAACGTCGGACCGTCGGCATTGGCCGTACCGTCCAGCGAACGCATGACGCTCGACGAAGGCTCGGTGGACTTTTTGATGTGGATGCCGGCGGACGCACCCGCAAACGTTGGGATCCTGAGTCGCGATGCACGGGATCTGCGCCGCCCTGGGCACGTGTCGATCTTCTTGTCGGCCGAAGACCGCATCATCGCGCGGGCCCAGCGCGACACCGGCGACACGCACGTGTGCGCGAACGGGGCCATGCCGCGCGGTGCGTGGGTTCACATTGGCTTCAACTGGTCCGAAGGCGGCGTCGAACTGTGGATCGATGGCGAACGTCAGGACGGCGAGGGGCTCTTCACCTTCGACGAGTTCGGCGGCAACTGCGGCACGGATATGGACCGTGCGTTTTCCGTCGCAGGCAACGACAACCCCGTCGTGATCGGAGCGTCAGCCCATCGAAGCGACGAGGGGGGCGCCGAACCGATCCGCTCCGGCGGCAACAACCTCCGCTTCGACTTTCTCCGCTACAGCAGCGCGACGCGGGACTTTGCGCTCTGGTCCACCTTCGAGGGCTAGCGATCTCGAAGAACTCGAGCTGGTGGAAGTGCCGAAGCCGCGGGGCGTGCGCTGGCAACGGCGAAGCGGCGCCTGACCAAGGCGCGCGCGACTTCAACGGAGGCTCCGCACATGGGCGTGAACATCGACGAGGCTACGCGAGCCGTGGCGCGCTTCGCGTGCGGCTCCACCGCGGTCTCGCACGCTTTGAGGTGGCGCCCTCGCCGGGCGGTTTCTTCGTCTACACAGGCGGTCTTGAGGTTCGCGTGGTCGGAACGGTGTTCGAGGTACAGGCCCGCGCGCGCCCCGCGGTTCGTGTGCAAGAAGGTCGTGTGGAAGTGCGATACGGAGACACGCTCCGCCCGCTCGAAGCGGGTGAACGCTTCCGCGGCCGGACCGGTGCGCCGGACTACCGTTGGGTGGGCAACGTCGGAGACGACGCACAGCCTCCAGGGCGAACACTGCGCATCAAAGGCGGCGACGCCCCTCGCGAATCGCCGCGTAAATCGATGCATCCAAGGGCTCGTAACCCTTGCCGTGCCACACGAAGGCGTCGCCCGACGGGCCGACGCCTTCGTCGCGCAGCTGGGCACGCCGAATCTTGAAGGTCGACGTCGTGGGAATGGCGTCGACGAAGCGCACGAAGCGCGGCCGGGCGTGAACGGCAAAGGCTGCGTCCGTGAGCGCGGCCAACACCTTCGACGAGGGTTCGCCTTCGACCACGAGCAGGCCCACGCGCCCATCGACGCCAGGCAGGGCGGCGCCGACGACGACGCAGGGCGCATCGATGCTTGCACGCGCTTCAGCCTCGACTTCTGCAGCGCTGATGTTCTCGCCCTTGAAGCGGTAACCGTCGCCGAGCCGGTCGACGAAGCGCACAAATCCCTGCTCATCCACGACCACGCGGTCACCCGTTCGAAAGTAGCGGTCGCCTGCACGAAAGCAGTCGCGCACGATCTTCTTTTCCGTAGCCGCCTCATCCGTATAGCCGCGAAACACCGCGTTCAGTGCGGCGCTACCCAGCGCACGCGGCGGCAAACGCAGGATGAGTTCGCCCGGCTCACCCGCCGCGCACTCGATCACGCGCCCGGCGCGCCGCGCGAGTTTGCCGTCCGCCTCGCGCACCACGCGGCTGAGTCCAAGCTGCGGAAAACTGCGGTGGCCGATCGATCCCGGTTCTTCGCTAAGGTTGATGAAGCCGCCCGGCGCCTCGGTGGCGCCGTAGAACTCCACGATCGAGTCGAGACCTAGACCTGCGCGAAGCGGCTTCCACAGCTCGCGCGGCAACCCGTTGCCCATGGCAACGCGAAGTGGGTTCGGGGGCGCATGCCCATTGAGCGAACGAATGAGGTAGCGGGCCGTTTCGCCGATGTAGTTGAAGGCCGTCAACCGATGGCGTACCGCATCGTCGACAAAGCGGCTTGCGGAAAAGGGCCTCACGAACATCGGCACCCCGTGCGCAAGCGCCGCGAAGGCGCCGAGCAAAAGGCCCGACGCGTGACTGAGCGGCAGCACGTTGTAGAGCCGGTCACCGGGCATGTAACGCCAGCCGGAAGCGCCGGCGAAGATCGCCGCCGCGGAAGCCTTGCCGTGCGTGATCGGACAGGCCTTGGGAAGGCCGGTCGTGCCGGACGTGAAAATGAAGACGCACGTCTCGCGAACGTTGCGTCGGGCCGAAGGCGCAAGCTCAGCGCGACCGTTCGGAAAGGGAAGCGTCGTGCGCGCGTCAAAAAGGGCACGCGCGCGCACCTCGCCGACGACGTAACGCGCGTCCGACACGGAAACGCCGTGCCGAAGCCCCGCGTCCGTCGCGGCCGAAGGCATGAGCGCCGCGCTCGCCCCGAGCTTCATGGCGCCGAGCAGCGAGACGTAGTAGGCGGGCCCCGACGCCCCGGTGAGGGCGACCACATCGCCGGACGTCACGCCGGCGTCGGCAAAACGGTGCGCCGCGAAGGCGACGCGCTGTGCCAGCTCGAACCAGCTCCAACTCAAGCCCTCGCTGAGCAGGGCTGGCTCGCTCGCCCTCCGCTGGGCCCAGCGGTCTAGATAGAAAGCCAAGGTCTCTCCGGAAGCCGCCCGAAGCACACGCGGGGCCTGAACCAGCGCCTCAGGCACGCGTCCCAGCCAGGCTCCGTAGGCCCGGCGTACGGCGGCGCTGCGAAGAAAGCGCCTCCCCTCGGCGCCGCTCTCTCGCAGGAAGCGCCAGGCGCGGGACGGGGACGAGCTCATGGCTTCATGCTGCCACAGCCGGCGGACGAGCTGCGCCCAACAAAAAAGTCCATGCGAGGCCACGGCGCGCGGTAGGCTTTGGGCGGCCGCAAACCGGAGGAGACGCCATGCCCACGTGGAGCGAAGTTCAGGAATACGCCCGATCGAAGTACAAGCTCGACCAGGACAACGAGAACAGCTTCAAGCTCGTCTTCGAATACGCGAACGAGCGACTTCAAGCGGTGATCGTATCGCGTTACGAGGCGATGGGCCGCGAATGGTGCGACTTCGCCTCCGCCGCGTGCAAGCTGGAGCAGATGCCGCCGGAGGTCGCCCTCAAGAAGAGCTTCGAGTTCGCCGTCGGCGCGCTCACCCTTGACGAGGACATCTACGTCGTTCGCTACAGCGTTCAGCTCGCCACGATGGACATGGAAGAGTTTGAGCTGCCCTTGCACGTGGTCGCCACGACCGCGGACAAGATCGAACAAGAGTTCGGCGACCAAGACGACTTCTAACGTACCCGAAAACCGTTGGCGGCCGCTGGCGGCGAATGGCGGTCCGCCAGTAAGACCCGCGGTTTTGCCGGAAGATCGAGGGGTCCAAACGGCGGCACGCTGATTGCTGTGTGCCCCGGCGTGC
>JBCCRV010000391.1:0-7064 GCA_039201085.1 Myxococcota bacterium
GGCGTGGCCCGCGACCATCGATTTGATCCCTTTGGTGCGCGCGGCGCCGATGTCGATCGCATTGTCCATGGCCAACGGTCCGTCGACCTGGGCGTGGTTGATCTAACCACCGTTCGCAGCCGGCTCTCCAGCATGGTGCGCTTATGCTCTGCTAGGAAGATGCCGAAACTGCGGTGGATGTACGATTGAAGCCACTTGAATGTCTCGGGCTCCATGGTGGCGGCGGCCTGCACGGTTCGGCCCTCCTAGTACTTTCCGAACTCGCCGGCGTCGAGCGCGATGCTCACGTCGCCGCCCGAGTGATGCGAGTTCGATCCCGCGCTACTTGAGCGATGGGAATGGGTTTGGGGGAAGGGCGGCTCTGCGTGGTGGCTCGTGTTAGGAGCGCGCCCCTTTTCCGCCATGTACATCTGAAGCTGCGCGAGCAGTTCGGGGGAGATTTCCTGCGGCATCGCGCCAACAGCGCTGGGAGCCTGAAGATTGAACTGGCCGAGCATGTCCCGCATCTTCTCCACCTGGGAGAGCATCTCCTGCGAAGCGGCGGCGCTTTCTTCGGACGTCGCGGTGTTTCGCTGCGTCACCGTGTTGATTTGCTCGAGACCGATGTTCGTCTGCGTGATGGCGTCGGCCTGTTCCTTCGATGCCGCGGCGATTTCGGCGACGAGGTCCGTCACCTTTCCGACGTCGCGAACAATCGACCCGAGGGCCTCGGCCGTGTCGTTGGCGATCTTGGTGCCCGAGCTAACCTGCTTGATCGAACCTTCGATGAGCTCGGTGGTTTCCTTGGCCGCGCTGGCGCTTCGGGCGGCAAGGTTTCGAACTTCCTCGGCAACGACCGCAAAGCCGCGGCCGTGCACGCCGGCTCGGGCTGCTTCGACGGCTGCGTTGAGGGCGAGCAGGTTGGTTTGAAAGGCGATTTCGTCGATGACCTTGATGATCTTCGAGATGTTCTGACTTCCCTCCTCAATCGAGCCCATCGCTTCGACCATGAGGTTCATCTGCTTGTCGCCTTCTTGGGCGCCGTCGCGGGCGGCTTCAGCGAGCTGGTTGGCCTGCGTCGCGTTCTCGGCGTTCTGCTTCGTCTGTTCGGTGATTTGCGCCATTTGGGACGAAATCTCCTGCACGGTGGCGGCCTGCTCGCTTGCGCCCTGGGAGAGGCCCTGGGCCGAGCTGGCGACCTCCGTTGCACTGTTCGAGATGGTTTGCGACGAACTCGAAACCTGCGTCAGCAGCCCATTCATGCCGTCCAGGGTCTCGTTGAGCGCGTCGCGAAGCTTGCTGTGATCGCCCTGGTACTCCTGGCGTACGTACGCCGTGAGGTCTCCTTGGGCGACCTGCGCCAGGGCCCCTTGAATCGCCTGCATCGGCGAAAGGAGCGCGTCCACCATTTCGTTGACGCCGTGAATCATCTGCTTGTAGCTCCCGCTGAATGCGTCTGGATGGGCCCGGCGGCCGAGCTCGCCCGTTTGGGCGGCGCGAAGGAGCGTTCCCACCTCGTCGAGGAAGGAACGAAGCACGCCGGCGATGCCGTTGACGTTGTCCTTCATGGTGTCGAGCTCGCCTTCGAAGGTATCTTCGATCGAGACTTCGAAATCACCTCCAGCCAGGCTCTGCAGGGCGACCTGCACCTTTTCAACGGCGACCTTTGCGGCGGCGTTCTTTTCTTCGAGCCGTACGCTCTCGGTCACGATCTCCCAGGACAGCGCCGAGGAGACGTACTTGCCTTCGGCGTCGAAGACGGGAAAGACCTTGAGGGACGCGAGCTCCGGTCCGACCTTGATCTGCGCATTGTGCGGGAGGTTGCTCGGGTCCTGGAGCATGCGGCGAATCTCGCCGGCGCGTGCGCCGTGAATCGGGTCAATGCACGTGCCGACGATGTCGTCTGCGCGCACGGGAATGTACTGTTCGATCTTTCGCAGTAGTTGAATCGACGCCTCGTTGGCGTAGGTGATTTCCATCGTCCACGGGTTGAGCGTCATCATGGGCATGGGGCTCCCGTTGATCATATGACCAAGGCGAACGCCCTCCTCCTTTGCGCGCTGCAGGTCCGTGATATCTGACGCCACGAGCGCGACCTTCACCGTCCGACCGCTGGTGTCTACGATCGGGTTGAAAGAGCCGCTTACCCACACATCCTCGCCCGAGCGCGTTCGCAACGCGTATTCGTCGGTGGCGTGCTCGCCCCGTGCAAGCTTGTTCCAGAACCCCTGGTAGGCCGCGGACGACGCCTCTTCTTCGGAGATGATGGCGCGGTGATGGGCGCCGACGAGTGCTTCCGGTGCATAGCCTAGCGCCTCGGCGAGAGCTGCGTTCACGCTTTTGATCGTGCCGTCGAGTTCAAACTCGGCGGTCCACTGGGAAGCCTCAAGCGCTTCGAGTTTGCTCGTCGTTTCCGCGGCTTCCACCGTTTGCGCCGTCACGTCTGATGCGATCTTGACGACTCGGGTGACGACGCCATCCACGTAGACGGGGTTGTAGGACGCCTGCAAAAAGATCTCAGCGCCACCCTTGCGAACTCGCTTGATTCGCCCCGATACATACTCGCCGTTCGCCAGTCGGGGCCAAAGCAGTGCGTACTCGGGGGACGCGGCTTCCGCTTCGGTCACGAACATTCGGTGATGCTTCCCGACGAGCTCGTCTTCGCGGTAACCAACGGCCGCGCAGAAGTTCTCGTTCGCGGAAACGATGGTGCCGTCGGGCTCGAACTCGATGATCGCCTGCGAGCGGGAAAACGCCTCGTACTTTTCTTTTTCCATGGTTGATGTTGCCTTTTCGCTTCGTGGGTTTTCCTGGGGTGGGGTTGATGAGGGGCTGGCAAGCCGTTGCGTGGGCGCAAGGGGGTGAGGGCTGGGGTCGCTGGGAATGCGCGTTCGTCCGCGCTTCTTGGGCGCTTTGTCGGAGGGCGTACTCACGAGGCACCGGCCCCGCGTCGCGTGTCGGTTTCGCTAATGCGAAGGAGCTCTTCCGCGTCGAGAACGACAACGATGCCCTCCTCGCGCTTGGCCATTCCGGAGATGTAGTGGGTGTCGTTGCCTGAGCGGTAGTCGGGCGGCGGTTCGATTTGCGCCGTGTCGATCGTTAGAACGTCCGATACGGCGTCGACGATGACGCCCACGTTCCGGTCCGTGACCTCTACGACAATGATGCACGTGCGGTCGTTGTATTCGACGCCTTGCAGGCCGAGGCGGAGACGAACGTCCATGAGCGGAATGACCTTGCCGCGCAGGTTGATGACGCCCTTGATGAACGGGGGAACGTCGGGCACCGTCGTGATCGTCTGCATGCCGATGATCTCCGTCACGTTCCGGATCGGGAACGCGTAAAACATGTCGTCGGTCGTAAACGTTAGATAGCGATCGACGTCTTCCGACTCGAGGGTGGGCTCTTCACTTTGAAGGGTGGGCGCGTCCATGATGTCCTTTCCTAGGCCGCCATTGCTTGGCGTTTCACGAGTCCTTCGACGTCCAAAATCAAACAAATCTCTCCGTTGTGGAGGATTGAGCATCCGGAAATGCCGCGTACACCCCGGAGGTAGTCGGGTACGGGCTTGATGACGGTCTGACGTTGACCGATGACCTCATCGACCAGCACGCACACGGTGTGATAACCCTCGCAGACCAGGATGAGGATGCCTTCGTCGATCGACGTCCTCGCGTCCGTGCCGTACAGATCGCGCAGGTGATAGATCGGGTAGAGGTTGTCGCGAAGGCGAAAGAGCTCGGTGCCGTCGGGAAGCCGCGAGATGTCCGCTTCGCTGGCACGAACGTGCTCGCGAATCGACAGGAGCGGAAGCGTGTACGCCGAGGGCCCAACGCGCACGAGCATGCCTTCGATGATCGCAAGCGTGAGGGGAATCCGTAGAATGAACGTCGAGCCTTCGCCGGGCTGCGAATGAATGTCGACGCGGCCGTTCATGGCCTCGATGTTTCGAAGGGCGACGTCCATGCCGACACCGCGTCCCGAGATGTCCGTGACTTCGGCGGCGGTGGAAAAGCCCGCCGCAAAGATCATCTTGTAGACTTCTGCGTCGGAGGGGTTGTCGTCTGGGCCGACGATGCCCTTTTCGACCGCCTTGGCGAGGATCTTCTCGCGACTGAGACCTCGTCCATCATCCTTGATGGTGATCCAGACTTCCTGGCCTTCGTGTGCCGCCGAAAGGCGAATCGTGCCTTGTTCGGGTTTGCCCGCAGCGCGCCGTTCCTCCGGCGACTCAATGCCGTGGTCGACGGCGTTTCGAATCATGTGAACGAGCGGGTCGCCGATCATTTCGATGACGGTCTTATCGACCTCGGTTTGCTCCCCTTCGACGACCAGGACGACTTCCTTCTGTTGCTTCGTCGAGACATCGCGAACGAGCCGAAGCATCTTTCGAAACGTCGAAACTACGGGCACCATGCGGACAGCCATCGTCACTTGCTGCAGTCGGCGCGTGAGCCGATTTAGCTGCGTCGCGGCCTTCTGAAAGCTCTCGAAGTGATGCCCTTCCAGGTCCGGGTTATGGGTGACGGTGGTTTCCGCGATGATCAGTTCGCCGACAAGGTTCATGAGGTCGTCGAGCTTGTCCGTGTCGACGCGAATGCTGCTGCCGCGATTCGACGCCTGCTTCTTCGGAGCCGATTGGCCGGCGCGCGGGGAAGGCTTTGGTTCATCCTTCTTCTTCGACGCCGTCGTTGTCGTAGGAGCTTCTTCCGCGCTTGGTTCCGGGGGCGTTTTGGGCGCGGCCGATTCGCTGAGCAGGGTGCGAAGCGTGTCGACGCCTTGAAGCAGGCTGTCGATGATCTCTTTGCGAACGGCAAGCTGGCCGTTGCGAATGTCGTCGAGCGTATTCTCGAGCGCATGAGCAGCGACGCTCAACTGCGTGAATCCAAACAGGCTGGCGTTGCCCTTGACGCTATGAAGGGAGCGAAAGGCGGCTTCGACCCTGGGCAGGTCCGGTGCCGCGGGGTCGAGCTTCATTAGTGCGTCTTCCGCTGCGTCGAGATGCTCTTCCGTCTCAACGCGAAACTTCTCGATCATCTCGGGCGTCATCATCGCGGCGAAGAAGTCGCTCATGCCGTCGTTGGCGCGTCCACCATCACTGACTTCGTTGACTTCTGTCGGCGCGTCGTCGCTGCCGCCCTTTGCGTCATCGACTGCCTTCTCTGCGGTCATCGTCCCCTCGCTGTCTTCGCTGGGCTGCTCTTCGCGACCCTTTGCGTCGTCGACGGCCACTTGAAGCAGACCGGCGAGTGAGCTGGCGGGCTCGGCAAAGGCGTCGTCCGTGTACGTGTCGTCGATCGCATCGAGCATCTTTCGCGCGAGGTCGAGGGCCTCGCAGAGCATGTCGACATGGCGTGGCAGGAGTGGTGTGACGCCCTTGCGGATCAAGTCGAGAAGCGATTCGCTGACGTGCGTGAGCTCCACGACGTGCTGAAACTCGAGGAAGGATGCGGTGCCCTTCATCGAATGAAAGAAACGAAACGCGGCATCGACCGTGTCGGCGTCGACGTTCTCCGTCTGCCCGCCCTCCAGCTCGATAATGAGCGGTTCAATGGTATCGAGCGCTTCGCGGGATTCGCTCGTAAAGTCGCGCAGGATTTCTAGTGTCTCTTCGTCCACTCGGCCGTTCCTTGGGTCCGTACTGGGCAACGGCGGCGCGCGGCATCGCTTTAGATTGCGGGGGCGAGAAAAGCGGACGAATCGGGAGGGGACTCACACGGCGCCCGCGAAGTCTGCGCCGCTGGACGGAGCGTGAGGGCGATAGGGAGTTCGGCGAACACCGCTAGGGACCGGTGTTGTGCGAGCGATGATCTTCACGAGCGATGAGCAGCGGAGCGAGATCGCGCGGCTCGTCGCAGCCGAAGGGCAGGAGCAGACGCGCGTTAAAGACGCGCCCGCGTCGCTCGTTTCCGGCGAAACCTGTGATCCGACGATTTACCATCAAGTTTCGCCCGCGTTCGGCCGTTGCACCGTCTATGGCCGTAGCCGGGACAGCGAAGCTTCGCGATGGCGTTCACGTCATCGGGATCGGAGAGGCTTTCTTCTCCGGGGACGTAGGCAGCTCGATTCGCACCTACGGCCTTGGTTCCTGCGTCGGCGTTTGTCTCTTCGATCCGCAGAGCCTCGTAACGGGCATGATTCACGTGGCTCTTCCGGAGGCCAAGCTCAACCCAACGATGGCGGCGGCCAAACCGTTTCACTTCGCAGACACGGCGATTCCACTCGCCGTGAAGACCATGCTGCGTCTCGGTGCATCGCCCAAGCGGCCCAAGTGGCGAGTCAAGCTCGCAGGTGGCGCCAGCGTACTGAAGAGCTCTGCGACCTTCGACATCGGCCGTAGAAATCAGGTGGCCCTAAAGCGTGCGCTCTGGGCCCAGTCGATGGCCCCGATCGCGACGCATGTGGGCGGCGAAGAGAGTCGAACGATCACGCAGAAGGTCGGAGAGCCCAGTGTCGAGGTCTACATCGCTCACCGAGAAAGGGTAACGATATAGTGGAGAAGCGAATCTTGATTGCGGACGACTCGTCCGTCGCGCGTCTCGTCGTAAAGCGCTGCGCGGAAGTGGTGGGCCTCGACGGGCAGTTCGAGGAAGCCGAGGATGGGCAATCGGCGCTTCTCAAGGCGGCGGGCGCAGACATCATCTTTATCGATCTGAACATGCCCAAGATGCACGGGCGAGACGTCTTGCGGGCGCTTCGCGGTTCGGGTAACCAAGTTCCGATCATCGTGGTCAGCAGCGCCGTGAATCAGTCGGTGTCCGACGACTTGCTTTCGCTGGGAGCCACTGCGGTGCTGCGAAAGCCTTTTTCACCCGCTTCGATGAACGAAGTGATGGAACGACTGGAGATGAGCCCATGAGCGTTGACGATGTCTTGAATCGAACGGTGCAGGAGGCGATGGAGGAGTTCGCGTTCATCTCAACGGTGGCCACGGACGACGAAGCCTCCAGCTACAACGGGCCGGTGGCGATGGTGGAGTTGCATGCGCCCGTAGAGGGGCAGTTCATTCTCTGCGCTCCCAAGGAGCTCCTTCAGGAGCTTGTGGACTTTGCGGGCGGCGGCATGCTCGATTCGGACTCCTGGGA
>JBCCRV010000392.1:0-7056 GCA_039201085.1 Myxococcota bacterium
CGCAAGGAGCGGGTTGGCTCGTGAAACTTGCTAGGTGGTGGTCGAGCGAACGGCAGGAGAACTACACTTCTACGCTTCCGTATTGGAACGGTTGCTTCCCTGGGTTCGATCGCCAAGAGGACCCGCAATATCGCTACGACAAGCTTGAAGGATGGATCATTTCGCCCTCTTTGGCTTTGTCGGGCTCAAGCTCGTTCCGCGACATTTGGGAATGCTGGAGTCCGACCCGTGAGGACAACATGGCGATGGAGTCGACGTCATCCAGTGGTGGCCCGCCGACCCCTCCCCCAGGCTACAGTTGTTTCAGGCGTTTGGGTTTCGCCTGGACATCATGGGCCAGTGGCAGGCTTCCCCTGCGGCAATGGTACAGCCCGTCGAGGGAAGAACACATTTTGATTGCTGGCTACACCAGTTACTATTCGGAAGGTTACTTCATATCGCACAACTTTGGATACGTGCCTGGACCTGGGGAGTATGATCAGCAGATGTGACGGTAGTTCGTGATTCTGCATTGGCTCTGAGGACGCGGGCGATGTCCGTCCGCTGTTGGAAGTTGAGGCGGCTCCAAACAGGTTTGAACGCGCTCAGGGCGACTTTCGCCCCGTGCAATCGATGGGCGGTTCGCTCCGGGTTCGCGAAGCTCAGGCTTGAGCGTTGGAGCGACTCGTAGCAGCGTGGGAATGAAGCCTCGCGTTCGACAACGGCGGCGCCCGCCCCATCGGCGGATCATCGAGCCGGTGCGCCAACGTTTGACGCGGCGAGTCAGCTCGCGAATGCCGCCGTTGAGATTCATGGTCTTCGGCGGATCGACGCCGCGTTCGATGAGGTCCGCGAGGAGCGCGCGGCAAACCACTTTGTGCTCGTGGCCCCGTGCAATCGGCCCAAACGTGTTTCGTGCTCTCGAAGGTGATGCCGCTCGCAATCACCAGCGCGCGATCCGCGATGCGAATGCCGTAGAGCATCACCACACCAAGATCAAGGTTGTGCACGCCGCTGTTCATCAGCTCACCGAGCTGAGCCTCCATCATTGCTTTGAAGCGACGACTAGATGGTCTCGTGAGACACGCGCATGAGACTCGCGTCTGGGAAATCGAAGGGCAAGCGACGCGATATTTGCTCCGGCGACCATTGCTTGCTGAGCCATTTGTCCACGTACCGTCCCAGCGCCGTATTTTGAACAAGCTTCGGGGTTCGAGGGCGTCGAGCTCGTTGCTTCGCCCGCAACTGCGCCTTCGACGCTCGGTAGTTCTCCCGAGAACGCACGTTCCGAGCGACCTCACGAGATACCGTCGACGGCGCGCGCCCCAAGCGTCTCGCTTTCGCACGGAAGCTCAGCCCTGAACGACTCCCAAGGCGATCTCCTCACGCTCCAACGTCTTCCAGGCATTCGCTCTCCTTCCATTTCAGGAGCCGTCCTACGCAGCGCCCGACCCCTCACGAGCTTCGCTCGGGGCGGGTGCGGAGGAGGGCAGCTCCACAATGCCTGTTGCAACTACCGCTGGAGCGTGCCCTTGTGGATGGCGTAGTTATCGAGCACTACGCAAATGAAGGAGGCCTCGCTGTAGTGGGCATCGAGTTCAGTGAGGAGCGCGAGAAGGTACTTCCTCGGCGACAACCAGAAGCGTCGTCGGCGCCAGGAGGCCGGACTTCGCTCGCGGTCGCGCGCCGGCGCGAGGGGCAGGTGCGGCTAAAAACCGCGTGGGCGATCGCAGGGCGCCGCCTACCGCGGCGGACCAACATGCCCTAGACCTTCGGCGATGGGCCTCTGCCAAAGCGCCGCCCCCGGCACGCATTTCTTGTGGCAGCGCCCGAGCGCCCGAAGCGTGCCCGTGCTCGTGGAGGTGCCGCACGCGGGCCTGGCGATTCCCGATGCGGTTCGGCAAGAGATCATCGCTAACCCGACGCAGGTGGCGCGCGACTCGGACATCTACGTCGACAAGCTTTGCGAAGGCGTTCCAAGCCGCGGCGCCGAACTCCTGATCGCGCAGACGTCGCGCTTCGTGGTCGATCTGAACCGCGCGGCGGACGATATCGACGGCCGAGCGGTGCCAGACCATCCGGCGCCGCGGGGTACGCAGCCCCGAGGCGTGGTCTGGCGCATGGCGACGGACGGCAAAGCGCTGCTGAGCCGGCCCCTTGACTACGGACGTCTGGAGGCGCGTCTCGATCGCTTCTACCGTCCGTACCACGCGGCCATCCAACACTCGCTCACGGACCTGCGAGAGCGCTTCGGCCACGCGCTTCTCCTCGCGGCCCATTCGATGCCGAGTGGAAAAGGACGGGGCCTGCGACGGGCGGACGTGGTCCCTGGCACACGCGGCCGCACGACTTCAGCAGCACGCTTCATCGACGCGCTCGATGCGCACTTTCGCGCAGCAGGGCTTTCCGTACGCCACGACGAACCGTACCGCGGCGGGTATTCAACGAGTCACTACGGCCGGCCAAAGGAAGGCTGGCATGCCATTCAAATCGAGCTGAACCGAGCGCTCTACGTGGACGAAGGTTCGGGACGGCCGAAGGACGGAGCGTTCAACGCGCTCCGCGATGTGATGACGACGCTCGTGGACGCGGTGGCCGACCTGTGAAAAACCCGCTGGGACGGGCGCCGTGAGTGCGTATTTTCAACCGTGGATCGTGGCCCGCATCGCGCTCTCGCTGATCGCCGCGTTCGCCGTGCTGCGCGGCTTCGTGGCCGCCACGGAGCTGCTACGCCGCTGGCACCTCGGAACGTCGTCGGAGGGGCAGCTCGCCCTTGAGCGGCGCGCCGAGCTTGTATCTACGCTGGTATCCCTTGGGCTCGCAGCAACGCTTGGCGCGCTCGTGGTCACGCTCTACGGTGCGGACCGGCAAGCGCAAACGATCCAGGGGGCCATGTGCGCCTACGGTGTGTTCGAACAGGGCGGATTCATCAGCCTGGGCGTCGCCTTCGTCGCTGCCTTTGGCTGCGCTCTGTGGCTCATGCTGCACCGGCTCGACCTGCGCTTTGAAACGCCCGTGCTGACGCGCGTGAAGTTTCAGGCGCTCTACGCCCTGGCGCCCCTCGTGCTGCTCGACGGCTGGCTCTTCGTGCGTTTTGCGGGCGCGCTGGACCTGAGCGCTGGCGGCACCTGCTGCTCCGCAGGGTTCAGCGCGGACGGCGGCGCCGTCGCCGGCTTTGGTTCGGCCTTCGGTCTCGACGCGCTCAGCACCTTCGCGCTCTTCGCCGCTTTTGCCGCCCTGGCCGGCGCCGTCCTCTTCTTCGCGAGCCGCCGCCGAACGTTGATCGCTGGCGTCAGCGGCGCCAGCTTGGGGATCGTGGCGCTCTTCTTCGGCATGGGCGCGTCCGCGCGCTATGTGGCGCCGCACGTCTACGAAACGCCGCACCACACCTGCCCCTTCTGCCTGCTTCAGGGAAGCTACGCCCCCTTTGGATGGGCCCTGATGCTCGCGTTCTTTGGCGCTGCGGTGTTCGGCACCGGAAGCGCCCTCGCCTTCGCCTTGGGCCGGCGCGGCCGGGAGGGCGTTGACCTCGGCGTCACCTTCGCCCGACGCGCTTCCCTGCTCTGGGTCCTCGCCCTTGCGCTCTGCTTCGCTCCCGTCCTCACCTACTACGTGAGAACCGGCACCCTTCTGATCTAGCGAGCGCCGGATGCGCCTTCCCGAGGTCTACGTCGTGTTTGCCAACGAATGGCGCGGGGTGATCCGCTGCGCAAACGATGCGCAGGAGCTGGACCGCTCCTTCGCCGAGCGCCTCGGGTCCGGCTCCGTCGCGCTGGCGGGTTCGACGTTACGCGCGTTGATGCTTCCGGGACTGGTGCTCTTTCTCGTAGGGTGGACCTTTGGTCTCATCGGCCTGGCAACGACCGAGCTCGCGATCCTCAACCAAGCGAGCTTCGCCAGCAATGCTGGCCGGACGATGCGTCAAGACTGCTGCGCGAAAGCGGCCTACTAAAGTCCCTCAAGCACAGACGCGTCGATCGCAGCGAACTCGATCGCGCGCCCACCGTGGTCCTCGATGAAGTGCTCCACCTGCTCCGGCTCGACGGGCACCAAGTCTGCGCCCATTGGACCCCGAAGGTCCGAATCCACGACGAAGCGAAGCTCCGCCCCTGGGCGAACATCACCGGAGTAGTACGCCACGAAACCCAAATCCGCGTCGGCCCCGCGAGCACGTAGCGCGCACTTCGGTGAATCGTACCCGGCGCCCGCGGCCGCAACGCTCCATCGCGCATCCGTGTCGACGAACATGCCGCAGCGCTCGCATCGCGCGCGCTCGTCACCGCCGCAAGCACATAGGAGAAGCAACGCCAACACCCGCATGCGCGTACGCTAGGGCGAGTGCGCCCAACGCGCGAGTGGCACTTTGTCGCGCCAGGCGTAGCCGCAAGCTGCCCAGCGCGGCTATGCTCGGCCCATGCTCCGGCGCCACGTGCTGCTGTTTTCCGCCCTCGTTCCGACCCGCGTCCTCGCGTCCGACTTTTGGGACGAGGTCCGGGAACCGGGCCTGATCCGGTTCCGTCGGCTCATCGAAGAGGCCACCATCGCCCTGCGCGGCCGGCGTCTCGCCGACGTCGAGCGTATCGCCACGGAAGCGCTCTCGCTTCTGCCAGACCGACCCGAACCACGGGTCCTTCGCGGCCTCGCCCACGCCGGCCGTGGCGCCACCCAATCCGCCGTCGAAGACCTTCAAGCCGCCCTCGCAACCGAAGCGGACGCCATCGGGCGTCCTTGGACCGACCAGGCCGCCGCCGTGCTCGTTAAGGGCGGCGCCCTCGAAGACGCCGCCGGCGTTCTTGCGCGAGCCCTTCGCGTGGACGCACCCAGCCGTAGCCGGGACCGGCGCTTTCTCCTCCTCGCACACGTCACGCTCGCCCTTGGTCGGGGCGAAGCGGCTGTGGACGCCTACCGCGAAACGATGCGTAGCGGGCAGGGTTCACCCGCGGCGTGGCTGGGCCTCGCCCTCGCCCTCCGCCGCACCGATGGCTCACGCGCCGAGGCCGACGAGCTCGTCGCGCGCGCCGCCGGCGCCCTCACCCGCCCAAACCTCTTGGCGCTCGATCCCGACTTACCGACCTACGAAATCGCAGCCCGCGAGGCGATCTTGATGGAGCAAGCCGGCGATCGACTCGGCGCCCAAAGCGCGTGGGACCGGGCCCGTGAAGGTCCCTATTCGGAACACGCCCGAGCGCAGAGCGCCGCCCTTCAACCGACGCCCAGCCGGCGGCGCCGGCGCTAGACGTGGTGTCAAAACGAACGCCGCACCATCATTTCAAGGTGCAAGCGGTCCACGGCGATTTTTGGGATCAGCTCTAGCCTATGGCGGCCTTCCTTCCACGCGCACGAACCTGCCTGCTGGCGATCGCCCTGGCGGCGACCGCCTCCAATGCGGCTTTCGCCCAGCGCAACGCGTCCGACGAAACGGAGCTCCCGGCCGGCGTTCGACGCGACGATCTTCGCAGCCCCTTCTGGCGCAGGGTGCGCGAACCCAGCCGGGCACGGGCCGACCGCCATTTTCGTCGCGGGCTCGTGTTCTTCGTACGCGCCGAGGAGCAGCCCACCCTTCCTCGACGCGTGGCCGTCATGCGCAGCGCCGTGTTGCGCTTTCAGCGGGCTGCAGCCCTTGCCCCCAACCACCGCGAGGCCCTTTTCTACCTGGGACGAACACTCGCCGCCCTCGAGGCCCTCAACGGCGACGAAGCCGGCGACGAAGCCGCCCTCGAGGCGCTTGAACGGCTGCGCGAACTCGACCCCACCTATCGAACGGACGTCGTCGGCTTCGAACTCGGCCTGCTCTACACGCGCCGCGGCCGCTACGAGGAGGCGATTGAGGCCTACGAAGCGGGCATCGCCGGCGCACTCTCGCAGGGCGAGGCCACGTCCATCGCCCACTCCAACTTGGCCGAAGTGCGCATGATGAGCGGCGACCTGCTCGGCGCCGTCGCCGACTATGAGCGCGCCATCCGCCTCGCGACCCAGTCGGGCCGCTCGGCCCAGTCCCTCGGGCTGCCGCTCTTCGGGCTGGCCGTCGCCCTCGACCGCCTCGGCGAGCGGGAGGAGGCGAGGCGGCGGGCGACCCAAGCTGTGGCCGCCAGCGGGGGTACCACGCTCATGCTGCGTGCCGAAGGCGTGTTCTACGACCCCGAATCGGAAGTCTTCTACTACGAGGGCCTCGGGCAAGAAGCCATCGCCGAAAGCAGCCAGGGCGAGGCCCGGGGAAGCGCCCTTGAAAGCGCCCGCGCAGCTTGGACCACCTACCTGCGGCTCGCGGCACGCGACGACCGCTGGCGCCAGTCTGCCGAAGACCACCTCCGTGAAGTCGAAACCGCCCTTGGTCGATAGGACGGCCAGCGCCGACACGCGACAAATCCAAGCGCACATAGACCCAAGCGGTCTGCGGTGCGTCCTTGAGGCCGTGCCGCGGCTCCTCATCTGCCTGTTCATCGCCTGCTCGACGCCCAGCGCCGTGCAGAAGGCACCCCTCGACCCGGAGGTGCCCGGTACGGCGAACAGCGAAGCGAACGCCCGGCTGCCCTCGGTCCCCGACGCAGCCGTTCACCCTTCACACGCCCAGATCGCCGGCAACGCCGACCTGCTCACGGATGTGGAGACGTGCCGGAGTTGCCATGCGGACGTGGTCGCGAGCTGGGAACGCTCGCCGCACGCCCGCTCGAGCTTTGAAAACCCCTGGTACCGCGTCGGCGTCGAGGCCTTCGCCGAAGCGCGCGGCCAACAAAGCGCGCGCTTTTGCGGCGGCTGCCACGACCCGGTTCCCCTCGCGCTCAACGCGTTCAACGAGCCCGCCGATCCAGAAAGCTGGACCAGCCACGCCGGCGTGACCTGCCTCGTCTGCCACTCCACGCGCCGAACCTCCCCCGACGGCAACGGTTCGTACGCGCTCGACCTGAGCGACGTGCCGATTCCCGACCCCAACGTGCCCGCCGAAGTGCAGGCACACGTGCAGCGCGTTCGGCCCCTCGACGGCGCGGCGCTCTGCGGCAGCTGTCACCGTTCCTTTGCCGGCGAGGCCATCGAAGCCGCCCATCACCTGGACGGCATCGACGACGTCGGCGCCTGGCG
>JBCCRV010000393.1:0-7039 GCA_039201085.1 Myxococcota bacterium
CGCCCGCGGCCATTCGCGACTGCGGCACGTACAATCCAAGCCGCGGCGCCCGCCTTCAGTGCATCGAAGGCGGCGCGCAAGGCCAGGTGGTCGTGGCCCATGCGCCGCCCGCTGCCCAGCCCGTGCACACCGTCGACACGGCGCTCATCGAGGCCTGCGATCGGGCCTTCACCAGCCAGCGTGACGAGCAGCAGTGCCTGCAAACGGGCGCGGCACCCCTCACCGTCGACACCTGCGACGACGCCTTTACGGGCGGACGGGATACGCTGGCCTGCATCACCCGAGCGGCCCGTCCGGTGCTCATCGAAGCGTGCGACCGCGCCTTCGTCGGCAACCGCGACACCCTCGACTGCATTGATCGCAACGGCTCCGTCGCGGAGATCGAAGCGTGCGACCGGGCCTTCATCAGCACCCGCGATACGTTGACGTGCATCGACGAACACGCCCATCCGGTGACGATTCAGGCCTGCGATCAGGCCTTCGTAAGCACCCGCGACACCATCGCCTGCATTCATCGTCGCGCGGCTCCGGAGACGGTTGAAGCGTGCGATAGGGCGTTTGTTGGCAGCCGGGACATTCTCGCCTGCATCGACAACCACGCGACGTTCTAAGCGCAGCGCCCGAGAAACGCGCCCGGCCCGTTTGGGGTCGGCGCGTTTCGTTTAGCTCGCACGCGTTCGGGCCGCGGAGGCGCTCGTTCGCTCCACGAACTACCCGGCCATGCCGGGTCTGAAGTAGGCTGCCACCGTGCGCTCCTTGTTCGCTGTGTTGATCCTCGCGTTTGGCTGCGGCCCGGACGAAGTCGTGCAGGCGCCGGATCGGATCGATGAGGTCGAGCCGGCGACGCGCGAGCGGCCGGCTCGCCAGGACCAGTTCCTCTACGACGAAGAAGGCAACCTGCGCGAGAGCGACGAAACGGTGGCGGGGCTTGTGCTTCCGCGCGGCCTCGAGCTCACCCGCGAGGCGGAGCGAACGCACATCTACAGCACCCCCGTGCCGCGCGATAAATTGCTCGCGTACTTCGGCCCGCGCCTATTCACGGGCGCCGTGGACGCCATCGGCGACGGCGCGATCTACCGCGGCGCGCGGGTGAACGGCGCGCGCGGCTCCGAGGTGCGGCTCGACGTGTCCGTGCTGCGCACCGGCGCGCGAACGCGCGTGGAGATCACCGAGCTTCCGCCCATGCCGGCGAACCTGCCGACGCCCGCCGAAGTGCAGGCGCGCTACCGCGAGTACCTGCGAACGGCCGAATAGCTGCGAACGGCGGCGCAGGCGGTAGGGCGCGCTTCGTATAGATGTACGCAGTCGCTTCGGGCCGGGAAACGCGCCCATCTTACTCGCGCCCTCGCTTGCGTGGCTCCTCGAGCTCATCCCAAAAATTCAGCCGCACATCCAACGACCGACGATCGCAAAGGCCTTCGTTCATAGTCTATCGAGCAACGATGTGACGATCGCAGGCCCTATCCATGGGCGAGTGGCCGAACGCTGACGGGCACGCCGTTGAGGATGGCGTTGCCCGTAAGGGCGTCGACCTGCGCTGCGTCCGTGAGCACGTTCGCGCTGACGCCGGGCTTTTCCGTGGCCGTTTCGAGTCGCACGCCCTCGAGCGAATGGCCGAAGCCGTGCGGCAGGCTGACGACGCCCTCCATGACGTCGTCCGTGAGCTCCACGGCCAGTTCGACGCGCCCCGAGGCGGACTGCACTTCGCACCGGGCGCCGTGCGTGAGGCCGAGGCGCGCCCCGTCCTTTGGGTGCACGTGCAGGGTGCAGCGGTCCCGCCCCTTCATCAGCGAGGGTGCGTTGTGCATCCAGGAGTTGTTGCTGCGAAGCTGGCGGCGGCCGATAAGGCGCAGGCCCTTACTCGGCGCATGGTCACGCAGGCGCTCGAAGTCGGCTTCGTAGAAGGCCGGCGCGAGCTGAATGCGGCCCGTGGGCGCGCGATCCGGGTAGGCCGGCGTGAGCGGGCCCAGGTCCACGCCGCTCGGGTGCTCCTTCAGGTACTTGAGGCTGAGTTTGCCCTTCGGCTGGGGCCGGCCCTTGCGGTCCGTTTTGATGCCGGCGATGCCTCGGCCGTAGGGGCCGATGCGAAGGGCGGCGTCGAGCAATCGCTCGAGCGGCACCTGTTCGAGCGCCAACGTTTGCAGGTAGCGACGATTGGCCGGCCCGTGCCGGAGGCGAAGGAGTCGGCGCACCAGCCCTAGCGAAATCTGACCGTCGTGCGGTTGGTCCGTGTCAAAGATCGGCGGCGAGTAGTTCGCCGTGTTCCGCACCGCGAGGGCGTGAAAGACCAGGTCGTAGTGGGGTCGCTCCAGCGGCGACGCGGGTGGCAGGATGATGTGCGCGTGACGCGTCGTCTCGTTCATGTACGGGTCGATGCTCACCATGAACTCGAGGCTCGCGAGCGCTTCGTCGAGCCGGTGGCCGCTCGGCGTCGAAAGCACCGGGTTGCCCGCGAGGGTGATCATGCCGGCGATGTTGCCCGCGCGAATCTCTTCAGCGAGCGTGGATACGGGCAGCTCGCCGCCAAATTCCGGAAGCCCACGAACGCCCGAGTGAAAGCGGCCAAAGCCGCCCGGACCGGTCACCTGCAGCATGGGAACGGCCGGCGTGGCGAACATCAATCCGCCGGGCGCGTCGAGGTGGCCGCTCAGCACGTTGAGGGCGACAAGCAGCATGCCGCAAAGACCGCCAAACTCCTGGACGCAGGTGCCGAGTCGGCCATAGACGACGGCGCGCTCGTGCGTGAGGAGCCCCTCGACGAGGGCGACGATCGCATCCCCTTCAATGCCCGTGCGCGCCGCCGCCAGCTCGAGGGTGAAAGGCTCAACCCACTGCTTCAGGTCATCGATGCCGTCGACGAAGGGGGCGAGCCGGCCCAAACGTTCGCCCCGCGCGATGACTTCGCGAACCATGGACGCGAGCAGATAGGCGTCGCTTCCCGGCGTGATGAAGTGATGGCGCGTCGCGGCCTTGGCCGTGGCCGTTCGGCGCGGATCGATGACGATCAGTTCGCCGCGCTCTCGCACGTCCTGCAGACGGCGACGAATGTCCGGCGCAGACATGATGCTGCCGTTCGACACCAGCGGGTTGGCGCCGATCACGACCATGAACTCCGTACGGTCTACGTCCGGCACGGGCAAAAAGAGCTGGTGCCCGAGCATCGCGTGCGCCGCCAGCATGTGCGGCAACTGGTCCACGCTGGTCGCGCTGAAGCGGTGCTTCGAACGCAACCCGCGGAGCAGGTTCGGGGCGGACATCAAGGCCGGAAAGCTGTGGGCTGCGGGGTTGCCGACGTACATGCCGAGGGCATGACGGCCGTGGCGCGTCTGCAGCTCGTGCATGCGCTCGGCGGCTTCGTCCAACGCCGTAGACCAGTTGATCTCTTCGAAATCGCGGCCGCGGCGACGAAGCGGTTTACGCAGTCGATCGGGGTCTTCGTGAAACTCCGCCAGTGCAAAGGCCTTGGGGCACACGTGGCCCCGGCTGAGCGGGTCCGCTTCGTCGCCCTCGGTGCGCACGACTCGGCCACTTTCGACGGTGAGGCGGAGTCCGCACATGGCTTCGCAGAAGTGGCAGGTGCGGTGGTGAACACTCATGGCTTCACGATAGCAGTCTGGCCCGTGTACAGTCTTGCTCGTGTACAGTGCTGGGCGGACCCTTTCGTGAACGACATCGAGCGGTTTTTGGAACTCGTGCGCCGTGAGCTCGGCGCGACAGACGCGCGCCTCGAGTTTGGCGCCCGTGCCCTTCCGGCGGTGCACGTCGTCCTCGAGTCGGGCTTTGCGGTCAGTGCCGTGTTCGAGGACGGGCCACCCGAGGGCAGTGTCGAGCAGCTCGAGCAGCTGGTTCAAGCCTTTGCCGTGACCCTGGACGAAATCGAAACGCCGGCCTTTCGCTCCCACGGCCCCCGAACGGCCCTTGATGAAGCGCTCGGCGTCCTCGCTGGCCACGCCCACGCGGATGCCGCCTGGGTCTTCGACGACCGATCACCCGCCCTTTGGGGGTCGAGCCTGGAGCCACGCGGGCCGGAAGACATCGACGCGGCGGTCGCCTTTCGCGAGCTGGAGCGCAGCCTTGAACCGGAGGACCTCGCGCCGGTCTTGTCGCGCGGCGAGGGTGACGTCCCGCCGGGCCAGCGCGTGCGCTTGGAAACGCTTCTTCAGGGAGCGCCGGAGCGAAGCGAAGCCGACTGGAATCGCCGTCTTCAGATCTTTCGCTGCGCGTCGGATGTTCGCCACGCGATGGCCGTGGGCTCAGGCCGAACCCGCCACGTGAGCCATGCGCCCGACGCGCCGTACCTGGCGCGTAGCTTTGGCGGCTCGTACCGTCTGCTGCTCGTCTTCGCCGACCCGGGCTTCAGCGAGCTGCACGCAGAGGCGGCGATGATTCACGCGCTGCCGTGGATCGAGAAGTTGACGGGCGCGCTCCCGCCGATCGACCCGGGCGGCGGCAAGGTCGTGAAGATGCGCCGCCTTCGCCCCGTTTGAAGCACACGTGCCTGCTCCTTGTTGCCGCAAGCGTGGCTTGCGGCGGTGGGGAAAACGCGCGCGGGGCGAACGCACTGCGGGCACCGTCGGCGCCGGCGGCGCTCGATGCGCTGCCCTGGGACTTTTGCGATGGGCTCTAACGAAGACGTGCGCGGAGGCGGTCCTCGATCGTTTCGCGAAGCGTGCTGGCGAGGGACGCGTCGCCCGTTTCAAAGATGTGGGCTTGGGCGCCGGCGACGGCGGCGATAAGCCAGCGGCTGAGGCGGACCACGTCCGCTTCCCGTTCTGGGTCGTCGAGGGCGACGCGCACGCTGGCCTCGACGTGCGCTCGAACCTTGGCAAACAGCGCGCGCAGTTCGGCGGCGATGGGCGAGTCGGCACGCTCCAGGTCCGCCAAGAGCAGGCGTCGGGCGTCACCGTGGCGCGAAAGGCCCCGGGGGCGCTCAAAGGCGGACGCAATGTAGCCGTGAAGGTAAGCGAGGCCCGAGCGTCGCGTGTCGTCGTGCTGTCGATGCCAGCGCCCGACGACGGCGGCGGCAATCGCGTCCTTGCTTTTGAAGTAGTAGTAGACATTGCCCTGCGGCACGGACGCGGCCTCGGCGAGCACGGCGATGGTCGTCGCCCGAAAGCCGCGCTCGGCGAAGCAGCGCTCCGCCGCGTCCGTCAGACGGTTTCGTTTTTCCGCGCCGCGCGCGCGACGTCCTGGAACCGGTGAAGGCACGGGCCGCGATCGTCGGCGATGCGCCGTCCGAGCGCAAGCATCGCCGGCTGGCGAGGGTGCCTCCGCCGCGCCATAAACGCGCCATGGCCAAGCAAATGGACGAGCGCGTCGTGTGGATCACCGGTGGCGGAAGCGGCATCGGCCGCGCGATGGCGATCCACTACGGCTCGCGCGTGGCGACGGTCGTGGTGTCTGGCCGCCGCCGCGAGAAGCTCGATGAGGTCGTGGAGCGGATTTCCGAAGCGGGCGGAACGGGCTCGGCGCACCCGCTCGACGTCACCGACGAGAAGGCCGTTCACGATGTCGTCGACGCGATCATCGCCGAGTACGGGCGCTTGGACGTCGCCGTGGCCAACGCCGGCTTTGGCGTGGCGGGGCCGATCGTAGGGCTGAGCGCCGCCGACGTTCGCCGCCAGTTTGACGTGAACGTGGTTGGGCTGACGACCACCGTGGCGGCGGCGTACCCGCACCTTCGGGAGACGAAAGGTCGGATCGTGCTGGTGGCCAGCGTGATGAGTCAGCTCGTCGTCCCCGGGAGCGGCGCCTACGCGGCGAGCAAGTACGCCGTGCGGGCGATCGGCCAGACCCTCTCGATGGAGCTCACGGGCAGTGGCGTCAGCTGCACTACCGTGCATCCCGGGTTTGTCGAAAGCGAGATCGGCCAAGTGGACAACGCGGGCCGTTTTGACGACAGCCGGAAGGATCCCCGCCCGGAAAAGCTCATGTGGAGCGCCGAGCGCGCGGCGGCGGTGATCGTGCGCGCCGCCGAGCGGCGCAAGCGCGAGTACGTGTTCACGGCCCACGGCAAGTTCGGCGCCTTTATCGGACGTCACCTTCCTGCCGTCAACCACCTGCTCATGAAGGGCCAGCGCCGCTGAGGACGACGACCGTGAATGGCGGGCCAAGGAACCGGCGCCGCAAATGCGCGACTCTTCGCTGGGCTGCGATGGTGATGCTCGCCGGTTGTACGGCGACCTTGGATTTTCGCGTCGACGGCGGCGCTGACGCCGACGCGGACGCGTCGGACCTCACGCGGGACGTCGGCGCTGACGACGTCGGCGCGGAGAGCGGCGCGGACGCAGCCGCGGATGCGGTTGAAGATACGCCGCGGCAAGACGGCACCGTCGACGCGCCCGAGGACGCGCCGGTGTTCTCCGAATGCGAGACCGCGTGCAGCGACCAGGCGAGCTCATGCACGCTCTTCAATCCGTCGCTCTGCCTCGAAACTTGCAACGCCGCGGCCCCCATTCAACGGAGCGCGTTTGTCACGTGCACGGAAGGGTTTGACGGGGGCAACTGCAACTTCACAAACCGCGCTTCGTGCTTTGCGGTGCTGACAAACGGCCAACCGGAGGAGCTCGGCTGCGTCGACGCGTGCGATCCCTTCGTGTCCTGCGCGCTCTCGGGCTCGCCGCTGATGCAGTGCGAGCTTCGCTGCGCGATTCGCCTACCGGAAGACAACGCCGCGTTCACCGAATGCATGAACCTCGACGAGGACTGTGAGCGCAAGGAACGCTGCTTCCTCGATGCGGGCTAAACCCAATGCCGTTCGGTTAAGGCGAGAGCAGGGGAAGGACGCCGGACGCGGAAAGCGCGACGCTCGACGCGCACAGCGGGGCGCTCGACGCTCGACGCGCAGAGAAGGACGCTCGACGCTGGAAGTAGGACGCGTTAGCGCGGGCGTTCGGTCGCGGTTGCGATCACTCCATCCCAACCTGCAAATTGGGAGTGTCCGAGCAGATGTTCTCGGATGCCCCTGGCACCCGGTATTGGCCCAGGTTTTGGCGTTTCTCCGCACCGTACGGTCTGCGGCGATCGGCCGGAGGTGCGC
>JBCCRV010000394.1:0-7038 GCA_039201085.1 Myxococcota bacterium
CGAGCAGGGCCTGCGCCGACCGGAGCACCGTCGCTTCGGAAACGGGCTCGCCGATGTCGGGAACCTTGCCAACAGCCAATCGAACGTTGATCTCCAACTGCTCGGCGGGGTTCAGCTTTGCCTCCACGGACAGAAGCCCCCGAGGCGTCGACCACTCTGCGCGCCCCAGGGTGAGCTTTGAGATCTTCGAATGCAGAAGCTCACCTTGCGCCGGCGGACCGAAACGTTCGCTCAACGCGTCTCGAAGGGCGAGCACGGTGCCGTCCTCCGAATCCGGGTAGTTCTTTCGGATCCCGTAGAGGAGCCCGCTTGCCGCTCCATCACGGAGCGACACGTGAAGCGGGCCCAAGTGCCAGGCGCTGTGCTTCTCCGTAAAGCCCGCGGCTTCGAGATCGGAAATCGAGTAGGACGCAAGCGAGAGCAGACCGTCGTTCGCCAGGATGAAGTCGCGAACGGCGGGGGCGGAGTGGTTCGATTGGTGAAGAAACGTCGGCGCCGAGAAGATCATATCAATCGATACGATACGCTTCGGGCCTGGTCAAGCCGTGCGCCCATCAGGGGCAGCAGGAGGAAGGGGCCCCGGTGCTCTTGGCGCTGTCACGCCGTCGCGCCGCCGCAGCTCGACCCGGCGCCGGCGGTGCATCCGTAGCAGTGACGGTCCACGGCGATCGTTCGCTGCGCGAGCGCTTTCAGATCCACGTCGCGGATGTGGACCGATGTCTCGACGGGGATCTCGAGCATCTGGTTGAAGTCGCAGTCGTAGAGCCGGCCGTCCCAGCCCACGCTCAGCGTCGAGCGGCACATCACGCCCGCCGCCGCCGCCGGGTTGTAGGCGCGCACCAGCGTCTCCATGTAGCCCTCGAGGTTTCCCGTTTCGACGAGCCATTCGAGGTAGCGGCTGATCGGCATGTTCGTGATCGTGAAGAGCGAATCGAAGGCCACGCCGTACCGCGCCATCAGTTCGCGCTTCCACTCGGCCTCCAGGACCTCCTGCGTGCCGGGGAGGAAGGCGCCGGCGGGGTTCGTGACGAGCACGAGCCTAAGGCCGCTCTTGCCGTCGCCATAGCCACGGGCGTTCAGCTTTCGCAACGCCGAGATGCTCTTTTCGAAGACACCGTCGCCGCGCTGACGATTCGTTTGGTACGCGCGGTACTGGGGAAGCGAGCACGCCACTTCCACGCCGTGTTCCGCAAGAAAGTCCGGCAGGTCTGCATGCGCCTTCGTTTCGATGATCGTGAGGTTGCATCGGTCGATCACGTGCCGCCCAAGGGCGCGGACCTCCTTCACGAACCAGCGGAAGTTTGGGTTTAGCTCCGGCGCGCCGCCGGTGATGTCCACGGTGCCAATATCGCTCTGGGCAAGCGCCGCGAGAATCTGCTCGAAGGTCTCCCGGGACATGACTTCCCGCCGGTCCGGCCCGGCATCGACGTGACAGTGCCGACAAGTCTGATTGCAGAGCTTTCCCACGTTGATCTGCAGCGTCTGAATGCCCGTCGCGCGCAGTGGCCAAAGGCCGGCGCCGTCCAAGGCTTCGTCAAACTCCTGGGCGATCGGCAAGCGGCGAAGCATGCCCCGCTGATGGCGGGCCGAAGCGAGCGGGTCACGCCGCGCCTGAAGTGTTGGCAGCTTTCGTAGTTCGGCCTCCACGCCTTACATCTCGATCTTCTTCACGTGATTTCGCATCTGCGTCGCGTGCACGAGGGACGCGCCCCCGCGGATCGCGGCGGCCACGTGCACGGCCTCGGTCATTTGCTCCAGGTCCGAACCCTTCTCGAGGCACGACTTGCTGTAGGCATCGATGCAGTAGGGGCACTGAACGGCGTGGGCGACGGCCAGCGCGATCAGGGCCTTTTCGCGCTGCGAAAGGGCCCCGTCAGCAAAGACCGCGCCGTACCATTCGAAGAACTTGTCCGCGAGCTCGCCCTGAACTTCGCCGATCTGCCCGAACTTTCCGAGGTCGTCTTGATGGTAATAGTGGGGATCGCTCATGGTCCGGTCTGTACTGCCGAGTCCGCCCGTTGTTACGTCAGCCGCTCGCGAAGCCCGTCCTGACCCAGCTCCCCAACCCTGTCGAGACGATCCACGAACTCCTCGTAGCGCTTGTAGACCCCTAGGTACGTGTCGCCCGCCGCCTTCGCCTCGAGGCGCCGCAGGAAGAAGTCCGCGATCCGCGTCGCCGTGAAACGTGCCGCCATGCGCGTCAGCTCGCCGGCGAGCGCCGCCCAGTCGGCATCGCCCAGCGGACGGCTCGCGCCGTACGCCCGGAAGAAGGCACGCCCAAGGGGCGCGTCGAAGTCGTTCGTGTAGGTCCAAGCTAAGAGGACCACCGCGAGATCTTCGGCCGCGGGGCCATCCGCCGCGCTCTCCCAGTCCAGAACGGCCTGAAGCTCTGCGCCCTTCCAAAGCGCGTTGTCTGGGAAGAGGTCGCCGTGCACTGGAAACATCGGCACCGTCGCCAGCGGCGCGCGCATGGCCGCCTCAATGCGCGCACGCAGCTCGGGCCAGCCCGCGCACAGCACCTCAAGCTCCCGTTTCACCGATTCGTTCCGTGCCGAGTCGTCCTGGAGACGCGCGATGCGCACGTCGATCTGCGAAAGGCGCTCGATAAGCCCGTCGGCGCCGAAGCGACTGCGGCGTCGCCAGCCGAATCGCTCGGCGGCTTCGTGGGCACGCGCCAGCGCATCGCCGAGCGCTTCGAGGTGCGCTTTCGCCAGCGCATCGCCCGATGCGCTGGCGCCTTCGACGACGTCAAAGACCGCCACGCAGCGCTTCGCCACCCGCAGCTCGCCGGGCGCCGGACCTTCGAAACGCTTGGCCAGCGGCAGCGCGCCCTGCAGCTCCTTCAAGAGCGCCCACTCGTAAGCGACGCCGCTTGTTTCCTGCTCTTCGTAGAGCCGCACAAAGACGCGCTCGCCTTTGGCGGACTCTACGAAGAAGTTCGAGTTTACGGAGCCCGCCGCGATCGGAGTCACTTCTGCGACTTGGAAGAGGCCATGCGCATCGAGGATGCGCTGTGCATCGGCGAGCGGCAGTGGGGTTAGGACGGCCATGTGTTGGCGGTTTTGCGGTGGGCGGTGGGCTTAGAGGAGCGGTGCGACGGCGGTGATGCCTTCAGGCCAGCGATCGCGCTGGGACCAAAGCATGGCGAAAAAGTCGGCGCGTTCGCCAGGGCCGGCGGGCTGGGCCGCCCTGACCTCCGGCGGGGCTTCGTCGTGAACATTCACGCTCTCTGACGTGACCTCAAGGGCGAGAGTGTCCGCCAGGAGCCAGATCGATCCGTGGAGGGATCGCAGCTGCGCGGTTCCGCGGGCGGTGTTCAGCCCCCGGAGAAGGCTCTGGCGGATGGCCGCTTTCGGTTCGTGGGCGAGCCAGGCGCGCACCGCCTCCCATCGATCGACGCGCGCGGCGTCCCGGCACACCAGCGGCGCTAGCTGGGCTCGCTCGCCAGCGCTCAGACCGAGCACCGCGCTGGCGAACGCCTGCGGCGCCGTCAGCAAGCGCTCGTAGGCCGCCGAGCGCTTGCCCCGGTCCGCCCGAGCCAGTCCTGGTGCCGACGCCATTCCTGAGCCGTGCCATAGGCCGTCGCCCAGCACGAGCATTCAGCGCCTTTCGGCGCCACTCTTGCTTTTGCGCCGAACCCTTGTGTATCAACGTAGGAGTTCAGCCGGAACGTGAAAAATGCCGGAAAAAGCCGACGATGCCTTCATTCAAGAGTACCGACCGCTGGTCCTCAGCATCGTCAAGAAGGTGCGTGCCCAGTTCGACCTTCGGGGCGACGTCGACGATCTGATCGCGTACGGCATGGAGGGCCTCGTGCAGGCGAAGGGTCGCTTCGACCCCGAGCGCGGCGTGAAGTTCAACACCTTCGCCTACTACCGGATTCGCGGCGCCATCATTGATGGCGTGCGCCGAAGCACGTTCTTCTCTCGGCGCGCCTACGCGAAAATGAAGGCCGCCGAAGCCGCCCTCGAGCTCGGTGAGTTCGTCGGCGAACAGGAAGCCGCAAAAACCGAAGGCACGACGCCCGCCGCCGCCGCCGAAGTCCTGCACGACACCCTTGCAAAGATGACGGCGTCCTTCGTCATGGCCTCGATCGGCCAGAAGGAAGAAGGCGAAGGCGACACGCCCGAAGACAGCCTCGTACGCGAACAAGCCAAGACACGGCTGCGGGCCGCCCTGAAGGAACTGCCCGAGCGCGAACTGCGGCTGATCGAAGGCTTCTACTTCGAAGGCCGCCAGTTCGACGAAGTCGCCGCCGAAATCGGCATCTCGAAGAGTTGGGGCTCGCGCCTGCACTACAAGGCGCTCGCAAGACTGAAGTCCGCCCTCGGCGACGACGTGTAGCCGCCCGAGCGTCCGACGATGCCAAAGCGGAAATCGCCGAAGGCGCTGGCGCGGGCCCGCGAACTTCTTTCGATCCTCCCGATACCTCCGCCTCCGCCAAGCGAACTCCGCGGCGTTCTCGAGTGGACCGTGAGCGCCCATTTTGACCGACACCAAAAGCTCAGCGAAGGGGCCCGCCGAGCGATTCCACGTGCACTCCTGCATGCCGCAGAGCTAGCGGACATCGATTGAGATGAACGTCGGTCATCGTTGAGCTGTTCGAGACCGCCGCGCTCACACGGGCACATCGGGAGGAGTGCCGGTTTCGGTGGTTTCACAGGGATGACGGCGTCCATGGGGCGCGGTTCGCGCGTGCGCCCATCCCCGCTGAGAGATGTCTCTCATGCAACCAGCATGCAGATGCAATTTGCTTGCAAATACCGAAGCGCTGGCGCATCTAGGGTCGCAAGGAGAATTTATCTCATGAAAAACAGCCACAAAAACGCCACATCGCTGACAAAAACGGTGCTGGTCGTCGCCGCTCTGCTGCTTGGCGCCTGCGGCTCCGACAGCGAGGAAGCCGTCGCCTCACGTGGGCGACTCGTCCTTTCCTCCACCACCGACAGCCAGGTCTTTGTTGCGGACCTGGATACGGCGGAAGTCTACCCCTTCCCGGTCCAGGCAAACGCCGCGTTCATCTGGGGATGGGCGGAAAGCCCCTATGCTTGGGTTGTGCACTACCCGCACAATCGCGTCGAGCTCATCGATTCCGGTTCGCGCTTCACGCCCGGTGGCGCCGTTGAAAAGTCCGTTCCGCTGCTCCACGACTTCAGCCTTGATGGCGCGGCGCCGACGCACGTCACCCGTCATGACGGCTGGTTCTCCGTCTACTTCGACGGCATCGGCGAAGCACGGCTGATTTCCGAAGCGGGCGTGGAAAACGGCCCCAGCGTGGCCGAAGTTGTACCCACAAATATCCCGCACCACGGCGTCGCCCTCGTCACCCATGACCACATCGTGATCACCGAAGGGCGCGAAGCGACGCCGGAAGACGACGCGGAGCAGTGGGGCCCGACGATCCCGACCAGCGTCAGCATTCGTACGCTGGCCGCGCCGACGGACGTGGTCCACCAATCCGAGGAGTGCACGAAGCTGCACGGCGAAGCGACGGTGGGTTCGACGATCGCGTACGGCTGTGACGAGGGCATTCTTCTTGTCACGGTCGATGACGCGGGCCCGCGATCAAACCGGCTCAACTACCCGAGCGAATCCCCGTTCCGCACCTTCACGTTCCGCGCGGCGGGTAACGGCTTCCTCGGCGACTACGGCGCCGGCCTGCTTTACGTCGAGCCGGGCGACGACAGCGCCCAAACCTGGGCCCTGCCAGACGACGTCATGCAGGTGGCGTTCGCCGTCGACGAGGCGACGAACAACTGGATCGTGCTGGGCATCGACGGCCGTCTCTACCGCGTGTCGGGCGCCGACCGCACCCTCTTGGGCGCACCCGTGGAAGTGCGCGCCCCGATCGAAGACCCAAGCGTGCGCCTCTCGCTCGTGGTCGCAAGTGACACGGTCTACGTGCTCGATGCATCGTCGACGTCCGTCGTGGCCGTCGACACCAACAGCTGGACCGTGTCGCCGGAGCGAACGCTTGAGATGCCCACGCCCGTTGCCAGCGGCGCCGTCGTGGCGATGACGCGTTAGGCCAAAAAGATCGGCGAAGGACGCAACTCGGTTCGGAACGCGCCCGATGGGGCCGCCATGACCGCACCACGCGTCCTTCGCCCTTCGCTCCCAACGGCCCCGAGCGCCCCCGCCACGCGCGACTACCCTAGCCACACAAGGCCGACGCCCGTGCCCCTGGGGGAGTCCCGCCGTACGTTCGGCGACGTGCTTCGAGACACCGTTCGGCAGATTGGAGCCGGTCAGGGACGGCTCGAGCGCATCGCTAGGCGCGGACGACGCGGGCCCGTCGACGCGGGTCAGCTCCTCGCCCTTCAGGCCGACGTTTACCGTTACACGCAAGAGCTCGAGCTTGCTTCTAAGCTCGTCGACAAGGCGACGGGCGCCCTGAAGCAGACGCTGCAGTCGCAGCAGTAGCTGGCCGGCACGCTGCGCGAGCACGCGCTGCGTTTGCTCGCGCACCCGCTACTGGGGTTCGGAGCTCGAATTTGTCGCACGCCGCGCACCGCAAAGGGCTGCCCCAAGCTCCGTGTTCACGCGGCAAGGCGCATCCAGCTCTCCCGCAAGCAGGCCGAGGGCTCGAATCCGCGTGCGAAGCGCTTCGGACGGCTCGACGGCGTTCAAGCGGCGGGCCGCGCGGAGTGCTTCGTTCCAGGCGGCAAGGCCTTGGGCCGCTTCTAGGTAGGGTTCGAGCACGCGGGGATCGTTCGGCGCCGAGCGCGCGAGCTCCCGCAGCACCGCCAGGCCCGCGCGGGGATCACCCGCCCGCCGATGCAGGCGCGCTTCCCAGAGGCGCAGCGACTGGTCGTCGGGGATCCGGTAGAGCCCGACGCGAACCGCTTCGAAGGCGTCGTCGATGCGGTCCGCCTCGTTGTAGAGGCGGGCTAATCCCGCGTAGCCAGGTGCGCACGTGGGATCGATTTGAACGGCCTGCCGAAACGCGCCCAGGGCGCTAACGCGGTCGCCGGCGGAGGCCAGGCGCTCGGCCCGGACGAGCCAGCGGGCGGCGCGCCGGCTGCGCTCGGCGCCGAC
>JBCCRV010000395.1:0-7024 GCA_039201085.1 Myxococcota bacterium
GAGCGGGCCAAGTCGGACGGGCGCGTTCGCGATCATCATGAAGCTCCGCTCAATGAAGTTGTTCCACACGCGAACGTTTTGGCCGCCCTGTTCGATCTCCATCGCGTCGTCCCAGCCGTTCGCGACGTAGTTGCCATAGATGTCGCTGTCTCGGCCGGGGAACCCGTCGAACCCGCCGCTGCCGCCACCGCCGCCGCCCATGATGTCCGCGAAGTAGTGATCGACTTCGCTATAGATGGCGTTGTAGCGAACGACGTTGTTGCCCCGCGTGTTGTTGAGCTGGATCGCCGCCGGTCCGAAGGGATGGGTGCGGCAGTTGCCGCCTCGGCAGTGGCGTTCGTCCCATGTATTGGAATCGTAGCGAGGGTGATGAATCGCGTTGCGCTGAATGACGAGGCGTTCCGTTCCCCGTTCCGAGAACACGCCTGCCTGCGCCGCGCGGCCCACGGTGTCACTGCCCGGCTCGAGCTCGCCCCATTCGCTGATGTCGCAGTCTTCGACAACGATGTCGTGAAAGCCGCGCTCGATCGCAATGCCGTGCTGCGTGGCGCCGCGCAGAACGAAGTTGCGTAAGATGATGTAGTTCGCGCGCACGCGAACGTTGTTGCGCGCACCGTCTTGCACATCGAAGACTTGCCCGCCGCCGTCGTAGACGCGGTAGCCGTCGCGGGTGCCGGATTCGGCGATTGTGATCTGGCCGTCAGGCGAGGGACGTACGACTTCGCCTTCGGGAAAGGTCTCGCTCCATGTCGTGAAGCGAATCGTCTCGACGGTCTCCGTTCCCTCCAGACTCAGCTCCGCTTCCTAGGTGGTGGCCGGACGAAGCTGTACGAGGCTGCCGCGGTAGTCGCCGCCGTCGGCGCGCTCGCCCTCGTCGTTCACGACGGGGTTGTGGACCATGGGATAGCCGCCGCGCCAAGCGGCTGCACCGAGCTCGCGAAAACGGATGAACACCGCCCGCGACGCACGGGCGCCCGCGTCCGGCGACCAGTAGAGGCTGGCGCTGTGAAAGGTTGTCACCGCCTCGGGAGGCGAGGCGTGGCCCGTGGAAGACCAGCAGCACGCCATGCACACGATGAAAACAAGGCGCAACGTATTCGACAGGCGATGCACGCCCCACGGTAGCAGATATCACTCGATAGGTAAGAGGCGCGAATCACCTTCGAAGTCGTGGCTTCCCTGCTCTGCGTTCGCAAGACACGCCGTCTCGCAAACTCGCTTGGTGCCAACACCCGCGTTTTGATCGTCGAAACAAGGAGTTTTAGGGCAATTGTCGTGTTCCGCGCGGTGCGTTGCATCGCGGCGCAGGCAGCGTGCGACGTCGGAGCCCGAACGCCGCCGTGAACCGGGACCGGCTAAGTGCCTGATTGAGCGAACAAATCGAATGAAGAGCGATGGAAAGAACGATTGCTTAGAATGATCTGACACACCGTGCCGTTCCGCCTTTACGGTATTAATCCCCAAAAATACGGAAAAAACGAACCGATCGCGACAAAATTGTCGCCGTGCGAACAATCACATTGTACGAAGCGTGCGCACCGAGTAAGCAGGCGGCGTGATGATTCGCCTCGTGTCCGTTCTTTGCGCACTCAGCGTGGCGATGCCCGCCGCGGCGCAGGTGGTGGTTCTCGATCCGGGCCATGGCGGGAGCGACCCAGGCGCGGTCGGTTGTGGCCTCCAAGAAGCCACCGTGGTGCTAGACGTGACGCAGCGAGCCGCGACCCTGCTCCGAAACGCCGGCGTTACGGTTCACGTCACGCGAAGCGACGACCGCTTTGTCACCTTGTCCGGTCGTTCGTCCTTCGCCAATGCGCGGGGCGCTGACCGCTTCGTTTCTGTGCACGCCAACGCCAACGCAGGAACGCCGGCCACCGGAACCGAGACCTTCGTGCACACGTCGGCCTCAACCAATAGCCGCACCCTTGGCGGTTCGGTTCAGGAAGAGCTGATCGACACGTGGCGTCTGCGCGACCGCGGACTGAAGTTCGCAAACTTCAGCGTACTTCGAAACACATCGATGCCCGCGGCCTTAGCAGAGCTCGCCTTCATCAACCGTTGTGATCCCGACGCCGCGCTGTTGGGAAGCCCAAGCGAACGGGCTCGAATTGCGGCGGCGATCGCTCGAGGCGTGCTCACAAGCCTAGGCCGCAGCGACGTGATCGATCCGTCGCCTGATCCCACGCCAACGCCGGATCCGACGCCGGATCCGACGCCGACACCCGATGCTCAAGGTCGCCTCATCGGCGTGGTCTTCGAAGACGTGGGCGTTGACCTTGAGGACACGACCCGGCGCCTTCAAGCCGCCAGCGTGCGGGTGCCCGGTGCATCCGATGTGCTGACCAACGACAGTGGCTCCTTCACCTTTGACCTGCCGCCGGGCGAATACGTCGTCACGGTCTCCAAAGACGATTTCACCGCGAACACACGCACCTGCACGGTGCGCGCCAACGAGCAGACGTGGTGCTCCGTCGGCCTTCGTACGGCCCCGACGGCGTCCACCGTGCGCGGCGTGGTGTTCGAGGACAGCGGTACCGGGCCCGACGGCGCGCTCCGCCTGCCCGGCGCTGAAGTGCGTGTGGAAGGCACCGATCTTCGCGTGACGGCCGGCGCCGCCGGCGACTTCGAGTTCGAAGTTGAGCCCGGTGAGCTGGTGCTGGAAGTCTCGGCACCCGGCTACATGACGGTGCGGCGCGGCTGCACGGCCACGGCCAGCGAAACGTGGTGCTCGATCGGCTTGCGTCCCGTCGCGGAAAACGGCGTTCTCCAAGGCGTGCTCTTCGTCGACGGAGAGGTCGACCGGCGCGTGACGGGCGCCGAAATCGAGGTGGTGGGTCGGGATGAGCGGACGCGCAGCGATTCGCGCAGCGGCTATTTCCGCCTCGAGCTTCCCGAAGGCGTGTACTCGTTCCGCGTCACGCAAGAAGGTTTTCTTGAAAGCACCCGCACCTGCGAGGTACGCGGTGGTGAAGAGGTTTGGTGCAGTATCGCGATGGTTCGAAACGGTGAGGTTCGCACGGACGTAGAGGTGGTGGACGAGCGGCCACCGGAAGCGGCGGCGCCTTCTGGCGCGCACGCGCTTTCCGGCGGCTGCAGCGCCGCGTCGGGTTCCAGCTACGCATGGACGGCGCTTCTTCTCCTCTTCTTCTTTGGCCGACGTCGCCGCACCGCGGCATCCGCCGTCGGTCGCTCGCTGCGAATCGCCTTCGCGCCTGTTCGCGCGGGGTGCGCCCATGCTTCGCCGTCGCGCTTCGATGTGAAAAAGCCTTTCGCGGTCCGTTACCTAACGGGCGCTCTCGCGTTCGCCCTTGTCGCGTGCAGCGGCGACCCCGTCGCCGAGTCTCGCAGTGCGCTTGCGCCGCAGACGGCTTCGCTTGCGATGGTGGATCCGTCCGCCCCCTTCCTTCGCGTTCGTGCGAGCCGGGTTGTCGCCGGCGACTACGTCGACGTGAACCTCTCACCCCGCGGCGATTCGATCGCGCTCAGCCACGTGAGCTACATCGGTTTGAGCCTCTGGCATGACGGTGAGCTCCGTGTGCTTTCGTCGTCGCCGCGAAGCGGCTACCTGCCCGTTTGGCACACAGACGGTCAGGCGATTGCTGTGCGGGCGAGCCATCAGACGCCCACGGCGGCGCCGCTCCTTGCGTACACGCTGGCGGGCGAACCGACGGCCGTGGAAGTTGGGCAAACGCTTCGTGCCGCCGGTGACGAAGGTGCCATCGTCGTCACGAACGGTGGCCGGGAGATCGCCCGCCTCGGCCCTGAAGGCGACAACTACTTTGAGCCGCAGATCGACGCAGGTGGCCGCTTCGTCGTCTTCCAGGGCATGTCCACGGGCCTCTATCTGCATCGGCTCGCCACGGACGAGACCATCATCGTCGGCGCCGGTTCACGGGCGCGCTTTGGCGGCGACCTTCTGCTCTTCGAGCGCCGCATCGAAGATGGTCACAACGTGCAGGAAGTGGGTCTTTGGGCCACCGATCTCAGCGATCCGGGCTTGCGCACCGCGCCGATCGAAGGCGCCGAAGGCGGCGCATCGCCCTCGACGAACGGCGAGCGGCTCGTGTTCCTTCGCGAAGGCGGCGTGTTCCTAGGCGAGCTCGAGCGCCGCTAGAGACCTGACCAGCATTGCCGCGTCGTCGCTTTGCGACGACAGCACGGCGCTTGCAGCCATCCAAACCTGGACCCCTATGCTTATAGGGGCGCTGCGGATTCGGGCGCTCCATCCGTCGCACCGTCGGCGAAAATCGCCGGGCGGCAATGCTGGTCAGGTCTCTAGCCCGCACTCGTCACGCGCGCGTGCCGAGTTGCGGTGCTTGTGTGTGTGGTACGCTGCTGGCGGGCGTCATGACCCGAGTGTTCCCCGTTTTGCCTTGCGTTGCGTACTGCGTGCTCTCGCTTGGGGGATGCTCGAACGAGTACGCCCTCCAGGTTAGCGCTAGCGACGACAGCCTCTTGAATGCGGCGGTCCGTATTCAGCTGGCCGTTGTCGACGATTGCGCCGACCAGGCGCCGGCGAGTGAGCCGGTGGGAATCGTTCGAACGATCGAGTTTGCGCAGGACGAACAAGCACCGTCCGTCGGGAACGTACCGCCGGGTTCGTACGGTCTCTACGCCCGCGCCTTTGACGCCGAATGCGAGGTGGTGGCGGCGGGCTGTACGCCTGTCCTGCTCGAAAGCGGCGGCGGGGGCACGCTGAGCGTTCAGCTCACGCGGGCGGAGGGGCGGCGCTGCGAACCGTCGCTCTGCCGGGAGGGCGCATGTGTTCCCGCTCCGGATGGCGGATCGGACGGGCCGGATGGTGGATCGGACGGGCCGCCACGGGACATCGCAAACGACCTCCTCGAGGACGGAGTTGATATGGCGGTGGGGTCGGACGGTTCGCTCGACGCGTTCGAAGACGGCGTCTTGGACGCACCACCGGACACTGCGACCGATGGTTCGATCGATGCCGACGGTGCGGCCATCGACATGCGCACGTTGGACCCGGACTTGTTGATCTACCTTTCATGCGACAGGTCCATGGGAGCGGCGATTCCAAACCTTGCGGATGAAACGAACAACGCCACTTGCGTTGGCGACTGCCCAGCCCTTCGGGACGGACCGGCGGGACCGGCGTGCTTCTTTGATGGCCTCGGTCAGCACCTCGAGCTGGCGTCCGACGAGCGGTTCAACTTGGCCGATGGGCTCACCGTCAGCCTATGGGTTCGACCCCAGCAAGTGGGTCTCGCATCGCTAGCGGCGGTTCCCGTTGGGACGGGCAACTCCAACACCTGGCAAGTGGATCAACCCACGGAGGACGACATGCCCCTCTCCCGCTTTCTGATGCGCGCCGGTGCACGTTTGATCTCGATCAATGGACCGACCCTTGAGCTCGATCGCTGGACACATCTCGCGGCCACCTGGGACGGTGCGAGCGTGGTGTTCTACGTCAACGGCGAGGCGGTGGGTTCGGTGCTCCTCTCGGGCACGGCTCGGTGGGATGACCAATCGGTGTTCATCGCCGCCGACCGAAACGCCGGGGTCATCGTGAACCGCTTTCGTGGCGGCCTCGACGAAGTGCGCATGTATGCCGATGCCCTTTCACCCGCGGACGTCGCTGCGCTGGCTCGGGAATAAGTTGGGCTACTGACTGTCGAGGGCTGCGAGCGTGAGGCGAGCGCGGCGCAGCTCCTCGCGAAGCGTGAGCGCCTTCGCTTCATCGAGCCGTGCGTTGCGCCGAAGGAAGGCGCGGAGGTGCCCGATTGCCTTCGGTATGTTGCCAATGTGATACGATATCATTCCTAGTACGTACTGGCCGTAACCTTCCCCGGACGGGGCGCGATCAAGCTCCGTCATGATGCGCGTGAGCTCTTCCGGCACGCCGCCGTTTTCGATCTCGATCAGGGCGCCGTGGGCAACGAGCAGCGGTCGGTCCTTCGTCGAAAAGAGCAGTCCCTTTTCGAGGGCGGCGACGGCGCCATCGGGATCGCCGTCGAACTGCAGCAACGTCGCCAGCGACCAATACATAAAGCTGCGCCGGTCTGGTGGCGCCGCCCGGGCCGCCTGCCGGGCCGATCGAATGGCCGCGGGCAGGTCGCTCATGGCCTGCTCGGCGCGGGCCCGGTCGTGCAGGCATACATCGCGCAGGGGCCCGAGCTTGGCCATGGTATCGGCGGTCTTTGCTGCGGCGCGAAAGCGGTGAAGCTCGAACTCGCTTAGGTAGACCTGGCGTAGGAGAAGAACCCGTGTGTCGTCTTCGATATGCTCAAACGCCAAGCCCCGAAGCGCATGGGACATGCGTTCCTCGGGCCCATCGGCGCGCACGGCGAATCGCAGATGGTCCTCAGGAATGGTCGCTGGCTCGGTACTTGCCATCAGGCCTATCCACAAGGATAGCACAGGCAGGAAGCGATACGCATGCCAATGGTTTCATGCACTTAGGGGGAGCGCCGAAAAGTTATCCACAGGCTCGGCTAGCTTCCCTGATACAGAAACGTTTCAATTTCGTCGGCCCGGGCCGCGGCGTCCCGTCGTCCGAGTTCGATCAGTTCACGGGCAAAGACGCCGTCAAAGAGGAGGTAGCTTGCCAGGTCTGCGTCCGCGCCATGACCGACGTCGATGAGCCGGAGGAGCTGACGGCTCATGCGCTCCTCCCCCCGGGTTCGTCCGCGATCCAAGTACGCGGCAGCGATGACACCGAGGTCGACGCTTGGTTTGATGGCAAGTGCGTCTACGATGCGCTTCGGGGGTGCGCCGCGTTTGGCTGCAGCTTCATTGATACGTTCCAGGTATGATTCGCCGAACGCTTCGATGCCGTCGCGAAGCATGCCATTGATCTTCTCCAGCTCCTCGAGGTCCGCCGTGAGGTGATCGAGGAGGAAAGCGTTTACGACCTTTCCCAGCAGGAAGGACGCGCCGGGAAAAACATCCGGCGGAACGACGGCCGCATCGCCGTGCGGGTCTGAGCAGCCGATAACAAAGAGCCGATCGACGCCCACGTGAATCGCCGGCGCCATGGGCGTGTTGAGGCGCAGACCGCCGTCGC
>JBCCRV010000396.1:0-7004 GCA_039201085.1 Myxococcota bacterium
CGCAGCCGCTGCGTCGGCGTCTTCAACGCGTCGCGCGTAGGCGCGGCCCGCCGCGAGAAAGAGGTTGAGCTTGTCTTCGCGCGCCCGCGCAGCGTCGCCCGTTTTGCGAAGGACCGACGCCAGGTCCTTCCACTTCTCGCGCTGCGTCAACACGTGGCAGTAAAGGCGCGCGGCCCGCGTCGATGCCGGGTCCGCCTTGAGCGCCTGCTTGAAGAGCCGGTCGACCTCCGAAGCCTTGCCCTTCTTTTGGTACTGCCAGACAAGCGACGCGGCCTTCGCCAACATGGACGCTTTCAGTTCTGCGTCCGACGCGTCGTCCGCTTCTTCGATGAAGCGATCGGCGATTTGTCGCCACTTCGACGCAGACTGCTCGATCTCCTCGAGGGCGATTTCGACTTCCTCGTCTCCGGGCGAAGCTTCGAGCGCTTGTCGGTACGCTTCCGTCGCGCCTTCGTCGTCGAGCAGCTCTTCGCGGCGCAAGCGCCCAAGCTCCTTTAGAAGCGCCGCGCGAAAACCCGGATCGTCTTCGGTGATCGTTGCTTCGAGGGCGATCAAGCGCGCGACGGCATAGAGCTCGCCTTGCTTTTCATGTCGCGCACGCGCGGCTTCCATCAAGCGCAGCGGCTGCTCGCCGATGCGAACCTGATCGCCACTTGAAAGCGCTTCTTCGAGCCCCGCAAAGGACCCCTCGTCCTCGGGATTTTCCTGGAGCATGCCCAGGTAGTTCGACACGGTCAGCGACGCCATCGTCTTGTGCCTCCTGCAGTTGGACACGTCGCCTTTGCCGTCGCGCCCCCGAAAGCCCCAATTTCATGGGGCGGAAATCCTCGTAAAACCCCGCGTGTGGGACGGAAAAAACCCATTCCGAAAGGCCTCCGAGGGTAAGCGCGCCGCGCGCGTTCAATCAAGCGCCAAATCGGATGCACCACGATTGAAACTTCGGCATATACTCCCGCCATGGGTCCGCTCGCCGCGCTATTGGTCGCCACCCCAATCTTTGGGTTCCAGCTCCAGCTCGAGCCGGCGTACATGCCGGACGCTACGAGCCCGGCGGTGCAGGTCGCCCTGCAGCAGGCCGAAGGCGGAGACGCCGAAGGACCGGCCCGCGGAAGCATCGCCGAGCAAATGCAGACCCGGGCGCGCCTCACGCCGCTGCATAAGTGGATGGGCATCGCTACCTGGGCCTCGATGACCGTGACCGTCGCCCTGGGCTGGGCTCAGTACAACAACCTCTACGGCTTCTTCTCGTCGAGGGAGGATACCCCCTGCGTTAGGGAGGGCGGCAGCCCAGCCTTCGGCAGACGGGCGTGCGTAGATACGCCTTGGCCTCATTTGGCGTCCAGCATTCTCACCACGGCACTGTACACCTCTACGTTTTCGCTCTCGCTCCGGATGCCCGATCCGATTGGCCTGGACGAGGGCGACGGCGAATACGCCCGCAACCTACGACGCCATAAGCGCCTCCGTTGGGTGCACCTCGCGGGCATGATCGCCCAGAACGTGCTCGGCATCATCATCGCCAATTCGGAAACCTTCGGACTCAACCGTTCCGAAGACTACGGCACCCTTCAGGCGCTCAGCACGGTTCACCTGGCTTTGGGCCTCGCTACCTATGCCACGCTCACGTGGGCGGGCCTCATCTTCCTGCTCAACTAAACGCCTTCCTGCTCAACGAAACGCCGTCGTTGCTGGGCGTGTTGCGCCGCCACGACGTTTTTAGATAGCGGAGCGTCCCGAGGCGCTGACGGCCGAAATGCGGCAGAACCCGGAGGCGAAGCGCCGCCGGACCCCTTGACCCTACCGAGTGCGGGGAGCAGCTTCGTCGCATGTTCGACCGCCTGCCCGAGTCCGTGTCTGTCTACGAGGTGTCACCTCGCGACGGGCTTCAAAACGAAGCTGCGATGGTGGCGACGCACGCAAAGGTGCGTTTGATCGAGGCGCTCGTCGACGCTGGCCTGAAGCGCGTCGAAGTGACGAGCTTTGTGTCGCCCAAGTGGGTGCCTCAGATGGCCGACGCGGACCAGGTCTGCCAAATGCTCGAACGCAAGGAAGGCGTTACCTATTCGGGCCTCGTACCGAACGCCCGCGGACTCGAACGCGCCCTGCGGGCGGAACTCGACGAGGTGGCGGTCTTCATCAGCGCGTCGGAAACGCACAACCGGAAGAACGTGAACAAGACCATCGACACCACACTGAAGGCCTTTGAGGGCGTCATCGCGCCGGCCCAGCAAGAAGGTCTGGAGGTCCGCGGCTACGTGTCCACCGTGTGGGGATGCCCCTACGAGGGCGAAGTGTCCGTCGCGCAGGTCGGCACGATCGCGCGCGAGCTTCTAAGCCGCGGCTGCTATCAAATCTCCCTCGGCGACACGATCGGCGTGGGCACGCCCTTGCAGACGCGCCGCATTCTCGAGGCCCTGCTCGAAACGATTCCCGTCGACCGTCTCGCGCTCCACCTGCACGATACGCGCGGGACCGCCCTCGCCAACCTGCTCGTCGGCCTGGAGATGGGCATCACCCATTTCGACGCCTCCGTCGGCGGCCTTGGTGGCTGCCCGTACGCGCCGGGAGCCGCCGGCAACCTCGCCACCGAAGACCTCATTTACACGCTGGAAGGTATGGGCGTAGGAACGGGCATCGACCTTGACGGCGTTTGGAATGCGGGCCAGGTCGCCGAAGCGATCGTTGGGCGCGCCCTTCCCGGCAAGGTGCACCAAGCGGGCGTGCGCTCATTGGCCGGTTGAGCAAGAATCACACGTGCCTAAGCACCCCACCCTCCTTGGCCTTGCAGTTCTCCTGTTCGCAGGATGCGAGGATGAACCACGCGGTCCCGTACTTCCGCCGCCTCCTCCACCCGCGCCCCGCGTGGCCGTGGCCGCGCCGCGACCGATTGCCTCGGCGGGATCCGTCGACCTCGTCGCGACGCCCGAGCACGCCTGGCTCATCTTCGGTCCGCCCAGCGCCGACGGTGGCGGCATTCGTGCCCTTCGCCTGAGTCCACTCGGCGAGGCCGAAGGTACGGAGCTCACGCTCACGCCCAACTTCACGGGCCTGGCGCCGCAGGCGGAGGAAGTCGTCGCTGCGGCGGACGGGGGTCGAATGCGTGTCGCATGGCTCGAACGAAACCAGCTCGCATTTTCGATTCGCTCGCTCGTCACGTCCGCGGAAACACCGGCGGCCGCGGACGCGAGCACCCTTGAAACGGCGTCGCGCGATCAAGCGGGCCGCGGCTTTCTCGCGATGCGCTCGGGCAATGGCGTATTCGATCTGCTCCACCGCCGCAGCGACGGCCCTTGCCACGATGGCGGGCGCGACCGCTGCGCGCGTTTTGCGTCGCACCGCGCCCCCAACCCGGAAACGAGCCGGCGGGGCGGCGGCATGTCGATTCCCGTACCCTGCGCCGCGCCGATCGTGGGTTTCGAAACGGCCGGCGGCGTTTGGTACGAAGCGCTGTGCTCCCGCGAAGGCGATCAAACCAAGACGACCGTCTTCGCCTTTCAGTTCGAGCCTCAATATGCGCACGCGGCGCCCGTACTCGAAGGCTGCACGCCCTACGCGATGACCACGCTTGGCGACGGAGTGCTTGTGCGCGCCGACTGCGGCGCCGTGTACGTCTCCGACGCAGGCCGACTCGTCGAGCGCTGGGAAGGCGCACCCATATGGTCCTGCGAAAGCGGCCAGCCCACCTTCGTGTGGGGCTCGCAGCGCCTCACCCTCGCCGCGCCGCGCGACGGCTTGGAAGCGCTTCTGCCCGAAGGCTTCATCGAGCCGTCCGCACGCGCCATCTGGAGCGGCCAGGCCGTCCTCGCCGCCCAACGCATCGGCGACGAGCTCGCCGTGCGGCGCTTCGAATGCGATCAGGGCGAGTTTCGCCGAACGGACCACGAGGCCCCGTAGGGAATCTGTTGCGCGTGGTGGCCCAGCGCGAAGTGGTCCGCCGCTGAGCGCGCAACACATTCCCGGGGATGTTGTAGGGAGCGCTTGATCCAGAGTAGTCACGCTTTTCCTAGGCGTAGAAAGCGCGATGCGATCTCACGAACTGTTGCTCGGGAATCGTCGCATGGCAAAGCGTCGATCTTGGCCTTTGTGTTTCGGACTGTCTGTGACGAACGAAACAGGTATCTCGGCCTGCGTCGCCTCTCCATCGAACCCCACAAGCGCGCTTCGAACTCTTGATCGACGGGCTTATGCCGTTTCCGACGTTCGAACACCTGCCACCCGACCGAAGCGCGCCAAATGACGAACGAGTTCCTGGCGCCGGCCCTCGCGCTCGTCCTCACCTGCGCGCAGAATCGCCGCGGGATGCCAGGTATAGATCACCCGCGGCGCCCACGGGCTCGAAAGCACGTCGCCCCGTTTGTGCTTCTTCGGCGCATGCGCGCCCATCAGTGACGTGAGCGCAGTGCGTCCCAAGCAAACGATCACCTCCGGTGCTTCGAGGGCGTCAAGCTCGGCGCGAAGCCACCCGGCGCACGCGCGAATCTCGCCGGCGCGCGGTTTGTCGTGCAGCCGGCGCTTTCCGCGAAAGCGAAAGTGCTTCACAGCGTTCGTTCGGTAGAGCCCGTCCCAAGGGAGCTTCGCTTCAGCGCAGCACCGCCGAAGCAGCTGGCCCGCGGGACCGACAAAGGGCCGCCCCGCTCGGTCCTCCGCATCACCCGGCGCTTCGCCAACGAGCACGACGTGCGCGTTCGCAGGGCCTTCGCCCGGCACAACCTGCGTCGCCGCGTCGTGCAGTTCGCAGTCTCGGCAATGGGGCAGGAGGGCCCGAAGCTGCGGCAAGCTCGCCTTCGCTGGAAGCCGCGCGCTTGCCGAAGGAAGGACGCGCATCGCTTTGGCCATCGCCGCCACCCGGCGCGGCGCTTCCGCGAGCATGGACGCGATCTGCGTGGTCTCCACCATCGTTGCCCAATGCTTCTTCGGCATCTCGGACTTCATGGCCTGAAGGCGAATGCGCGCAGGATTGAAGGTGGCGCGGTAGTAGGTGCACCAAAGTGCTTCGAGCTCATCGCCTTCGGGCGCGCGCCGCCGTGGCGCACCAGCGTCGAAGCGGTGACCCTCATCAGGGGTAAAGTGCATCGAGAGGTCGGGCGTCCATATGGAAAAGCGCATGTCGCTAAAGCGATCGGCGAAGAACTTCGCAACGAGCGGAAGCACGCGATGCTCCGTGCGGTGCCACGCGCCGAAGGCGCGCACGTCGTCGCTCGAGGGCATTTCCACAAAACGAAGCAAGGCCTTCATCTTGTGCGCGTCGCGCCGCACGGCGCTGGCCAGCGCGCCCACCCGCCGCACCCGTGCATCGAGCGCGTCGACGGGTCCTGACCGACGCGCATGCAAGAGCGCGTAGAGCGCCGCCAGACGATCGCTGCGGCGGTGATGTGCCGCATGGCGCCAGAGCCGCGCGCTTCGCGCGGGCAGCACCGACGCCAGCCGGGCTCGCGCCCGCGGTGCAAAGCTGAAGGGCGCGTCGAAGAGCCCACCGGCACCCGTGTCATCGAAGCTCACATCCGCCGGACGTATGTCCGCCTCGAGGAGCTGCATGCATTGATCTTCGAACCGCGCGACCGCATCGGCCCCTCCGTCGTCGACATGCACCCGGTACGTCGTCGCCATGCTCACGTCGTGCGCCCAAAGTCTAAGGCGAGCTGCCTCTCTCGCGTTCGCTGCGAGCTCGCAAAGTTCGCGTCGTCGAGACGGCGGTTCGCGGCCCGCACGCCCTCAGCTCCAAACACAAAGGGTTCGACCTTTGCAACGGCGACTCGTAGGGCCCGTAAATCGGCAGCGCGTAGACGGCGCTGCCGACGAGCGCTGAGCAAGCGCTGAACGCTGCGAACGCCGAGACCGGGAACACGAAGGAGCTGCGCCTTGCTCGCGCGGTTTAGATCGAGTGGAAAGAGCGCACGGTGGCGCAGGGCCCAGGCAAGCTTGGGGTCGAGTTCGAGATCAAGGTTTGGTGCATCTTCGAATAGTTCGGGCGCCGAGAAACCGTAGAAGCGCAAGAGCCAATCGGCTTGGTAGAGGCGATGCTCCCGCATCAGCGGGACTTGGCTCGCCGGCATGCCCGGCGCCGCGTCCTGAATCGGGCTGTAGGCCGAGTAGTAAACGCGGCGCATGCGCCGCTGTCCGTAAAGCTCCGCCGCTTTCGACACGATGATTCGGTCGCTCGTTTCTGTGGCGCCGACCACCATCTGCGTGCTTTGGCCGGCCGGTGCGAAACGCGGCGCGCGCCGGTACTTTCGGCGAGCTTCCTTGTTCTCTCGCTCCCGTTCGAAGATCGTTCGAATCGAACCGGCGATTTCATTGCCGCGCTTCTCCGGCGCGAGCCGCGCGAGATCCTTTTCCGTCGGGAGCTCGATGTTGCAGCTAAGACGGTCGGCGACGCGTCCGGCACGCTCGAGAAGCTCCGGCGAAGCTCCGGCAATGGCCTTGAGATGAATGTAGCCATGAAAGCCCTCTTCCTCGCGAAGCCGTCGCGCAACCTCGACCAAGCGCTCCATCGTCCAGTCGGCGCTGCGCACGATGCCGCTCGAGAGAAAGAGTCCCTCAATGTAGTTGCGGCGGTACATCTCGAGCGTCAGCCGCACGAGCTCCTTCACGGAAAACGTCGCCCGCTCCACACCGGACGACGATCGGTTAATGCAGTAGCGGCAGTCGTACATGCAGCGGTTGGTGAAGAGCACCTTCAGCAGCGAGACGCATCGGCCGTCAGGCGTGTACGAGTGACAGATGCCCATCGATGAAGTGCTACCGAGCCCCTTACCCGCGCGCTTACCGGCGCCGCTGCTCGCACACGACGCGTCGTATTTTGCCGCATCGGCAAGCACCTGCAGCTTTCGTTGGAGAGACATGAACTGAACATAATCGCACGCTGCTCAAACGTTCAATTTGCTGCAGCCTTCGAGCCGTGACTTCATGCCCCGCATGACCGCCGGAGCGGTGAGGAGGTTGGTATGGCGCGGGTAACGGGCATTGGCGGTGTCTTTATCAAGGCGAAGGATCCCGAAGCGCTC
>JBCCRV010000397.1:0-6997 GCA_039201085.1 Myxococcota bacterium
AGTGCCCGATGCGGACATGGGCATCTGCGAAGAAGGCGCGCCCTGCGAGATCGAAGGCGCTGCGTGCGAGGACGGCATCACCGAATGCTCGACGGGCGAAGCCGTCTGCGTCTCCGTCGGCGTGAAGGAAGCGGGCGTGCCTTGCCGCGACGCCGTCGGCGAATGCGACGCGCCGGAAGTGTGCGACGGCACGGCGCCGACCTGCCCAGAAGACGCCGCCCAGCCCGTCGGCACGGCCTGCGGCGTGGACGGCAGCCAGTTCTGCAATGGCCAGGCGTGCGGCGCGTGCCAACCGGGCGCGGCCTGCGTCGTCGAAGGCGAGCCCTGCGCTATGGGAAGTGTGGTGTGCGCTGACGACGGAACGCCGAGCTGCGAAGCGACGGGCTTCGTCGCCGCCGGAACCGAATGCCGCGCCGCCGCCGGCCCATGCGACGTCGCCGAAAGCTGCACGGGCAGCGCAGGCGCGTGTCCAGCCGACGGCTTCGTGAGCGCCGGCAGCGAATGCCGCGCGAGCGCCGGCGTGTGCGACGCCGCAGAAACCTGCCTTGGCGACGGCCCCGCTTGTCCCGCCGATGCGTTCACCACAGCCGGCACCGAATGCCGCGCGTCGACGGGCATTTGCGACATCGCTGAAGTGTGTACAGGCTCGGGCGCCAGCTGCCCGCCCAACGGCTTCGCGCCCGCGTCGCTGATCTGCCGCGGCCAGAACGGCGTTTGCGACGTCGCCGAGAGCTGCTCCGGCTCAAGCGCCGCCTGCCCCACGGACCGCTTCGCCTCCTCGTCGATGGAGTGCCGTAGCTCCGCCGGCCCCTGCGACGTCGCGGAAAGCTGCTCCGGCTCGAGCGGCTCATGCCCGAGCGACGGCGTGCGCGGCTCGTCCTTCGAGTGCCGCGCTGCCGCCAGCGCCTGCGACGTCGCCGAAACCTGCGACGGATCCAGCGTCACGTGCCCGAGGGACGAATCGGCCACCGCCGGCACTTCCTGCGGCTCGGGACGCTTCTGCAACGGCTTCAACTGCACCAGCTGCAACCCCGGCGCCCCCTGCACGGTCACCGGTCAGCCCTGCGCCACCGGCACCACCGTCTGCGCCGGCGATGGAACGCCTTCCTGCATGCCCTCGGGCTTTGTCGCTGCGGGAACGTCGTGCCGTGCGTCCGCCGGTCCGTGCGACGTCGCCGAGAGCTGCACGGGTTCTTCCGGCACGTGCCCCGCCGATGGTTTTCGCCCCTCCAGCTTCACCTGCCGAAGCGCAAGCGGCGTGTGCGACGTCGCCGAAACCTGCTCAGGCTCCAGCGCCGCCTGCCCGAGTGACGGCTTTGCGTCGTCCGCCACCGTCTGCCGCGCCCAGAACGGCACCTGCGACGTCGCTGAACGATGCACCGGTTTCAGCCGTGACTGTCCCGGTGAGGCCTTCGCTTCCAGCAGCACCATCTGCCGCGCCGCCGCCGGCGACTGCGACGTCGCCGAAACCTGCACCGGCTCCAGCCGCAACTGCCCCAGCAACGCCTTCCGCTCCTCCGCCACCCAATGCCGCGCGTCCGCCGGCATCTGCGATGTCGCCGAGACCTGCACCGGCTCCAGCGCCAACTGCCCCACGAATACCTTCGCGTCGTCTTCAACGACCTGCCGCGGCTCCGCCGGTTCATGCGACCTGCCCGAAACGTGTACGGGCTCGAGCGCCACGTGCCCTGGCGATAGCTTTCGCCCCTCCGGCTTCACCTGCCGCGCGGCCAGCGGCGACTGTGACGTCGCCGAAAGCTGCACGGGTTCGAGCGCATCATGCCCAAGCAACGGCTTCGCATCCTCGTCCACGGTCTGCCGGGCCCAAAACGGCATCTGCGACGCCGTCGAGACCTGCACCGGATCCACCGCCACGTGCCCCGCCGACGGCTTCCTCAACACCTCCACCGTCTGCCGACCGCGCGACGGGGCGTGCGACGCGATCGAACGATGCCCCGGAAACAGCCGCTTCTGCCCGCCCGACGCCAACCTGCCCAACGGCAGCAGCTGCACGGGCCCTCGCATCAACTGCACTTCCTACACGTGCTCCGGAAGTACGTGCCGCGCTTCTGGGACGACCTGCAACGCCAGCCAACAGTGCTGCGACGACCGGTGCATTCCCGACAGCTCCGGGTGCATTTGACGTCGCGGCACGATCCGGTTTTTTGACACCGCGGGCACACGACGGGGACAACCGGTCATGCGCTTGTCCGGCTTGGCTTCCTTTCTTATCGTCTTGGCGTCGGCCTTGGGCTCCCTTAGCTGTGTGACCGAGGAGATCCCCGGAGCGAGCGAGGGCTCGCACCGCTTCGAAGGCATTCTCCTGGAGAATACCTGCGGCGCGACGGCCGTCCCGGCCCAAGAGCTCATCGAAATGGACGTGCAGCTACGCCGCGACAGCACGCTCGCCGTCTGGCGCCCGCAAAGCTCGCCCATGCTCCTTGGCACGATCAGCGATGCGGGTGATTGGCGCATCCGCATTGCCTCCACCGTGGGAATCACCGGCGCCGATCCGCTTACGGGCGCACCGGGCTGCAGCCTTGACCAGGTCGAAACGATTCAGTTCGCAGCGGACCCCGAGTCCGACGCCCCCCGCTACGTCGGAACGACGCGCGTGCAGTTTGTACCCACGCTCGGCTCGAACTGCGCGAACACGCTGGCGATTGTCGGCGGGCCCTTCGCGGAGCTTCCCTGCGAACTGGAGTACGAACTCACCAGCGAACCGATCGACGAGATCTTCGACGAGCCCGTCGACGAGCCCGTCGACGATTCCGGAGACGCCAACGACGGCAGCTCTTCGTAGCGCTTCCCCATCCTACGAGGTCGCGAAGAGCTGGGTGCGGTCGCGAAACGACTTGAACTCGAGGGCGTTGTCCGAGGGATCGCGCAAGAAAAACGTGCCCTGTTCGCCCGGTTGACCGGCAAAGCGCACCTTGGGCGCGATGAGCATCGGCACGGACGCGTCCGAAAGGCGCTTCGCGAGCGCTTGCCACGCCGACCATTCGAGGACGACGCCAAAGTGCCGAACGGGCACGTCATCCGAATCGACGCTGTTTGTCGCGACCGATCCGTCCATCGCATCGACGAGGTGGGCGCTCAGCTGATGGCCAAAGAAATCGAAGTCCACCCAGCGCGCGTCGCTTCGCCCCTCTGCGCAGCCAAGCAACGCACCGTAAAAGTCGCGCGTCGCCTGGAGATCGCGCACGGGAATGGCCAGGTGAAAGATTGGCGAGTCCATCGCCCGACCATACCTGCGAGCGATTCGAGCGAAACCCGCTTTCTTCTTGCGCCGCCGTTACATTGGCGCGCGCCGCGCCTATGGGTCCGTGCATGGCGCCGAAAAGCCAAAGCCTGACCCTGCTCATCGTCGCCCAGTGGGCGTGCACGAGCTTGTGGTTTGCCTCAAACGCCGCCCTGCCGAGCCTCAACGCCGAACTCGCCTTGGAGGGCGGCGTCGGTGCGCTGACGGCCGCGGTGCAGCTCGGCTTTATTGGCGGCGCCGCACTCGTCGCCCTGAGCGGTCTCGCGGACCGCGTCGCCTCGCACCGGCTCTTCTTCGTCGCCGCGTGCGTCGGCGCCCTCGCCAACGTCGCGCCCATCGCGGTGCCCGACGCACGTGTATTGGCGGCGTCGCGCGTGGTCGTCGGCGCCAGCCTAGCTGGCATCTATCCGGTTGGCATGAAGCTCGCCGCCAGCTGGAAACGCGAAGGCCTCGGTACGGCGATGGGCTACCTCGTCGGCGCGCTCGTGCTGGGTACGGCCCTCCCCCATCTACTCGGTGGCGTCCTCCCGTGGCGAACGACCTTTGGGGCCGTATCCCTGCTCGCCTTCGCCGGCGGACTCGTCGTAGCCGTGTTACTCCGCGAAGGCCCCTACACGCGTTCGCAGCCGTTTCGCTTTCGTGACCTACGGCTGCTCGCCCGTGGGCCCAACTATCGGCGCGCACTCCTCGGCTACTTGGGCCACATGTGGGAGCTCTACGTCTTCTGGGCGCTCGCCCCGGCACTGCTCGCCGAGACGGGATGGTCCGCCCCCCAATGGCCCTTCGCCGTCATTGGTATCGGCGCCGTCGGGTGCGCCATCGCCGGCCACGTGGCGCAGCGCTTCGGCCCTCGCTCCGTCGCCCGCGTCGCGATGGTCACAAGCGGCGTTGCATGCCTGCTTGCGCCTTGGCTGCACACCCTGCCGCGCGTCTTGGCCCTCGCCTTCCTGCTGCTTTGGGGCCTCGCCGTCGTCGCCGATAGCCCGCTTCTCTCCACGCTAACGGCCCACGCATGCCCGCCCGAACTCAAGGGCACGGGCCTCGCGCTCGCCACCAGCCTCGGCTTCGGCGCCACCGTCGTGAGCCTCTTCTTCGCTGACACCTTTGAACGACCAGCCGTGGCCATGGCGGCCCTTGGGCTCGGCCCGCTGCTGGGCGCGCTGGCCCTTCGCAACGGCGCCTTGCCGGCTCTCGCCCCATCGGGGTAGCGTTTCTTTTCCGCGGCTCTCGACGCAGCGGCCAGGGCGAGTGAACGGTATCGACATACGAAGTGAGGGACCGTGAGCTCGGGAGCGCGATCGGAGCGACGCGTGATGATCGCAGCGACCGCCGCCGCCGCGTTCATAGTGGGCCAACACGTCGCCGCGAAGGCCACCCGCGACGCGTTCTTCCTGGCGCGAGAAGGCGCCGCCAACTTGCCAAAAGCCATGATCGTTGCCGCGGCGGTGAGCTTGCTCTCCGTCGGGCTGATGTCGTGGCTTCTTCGACGCTTTGGTCCAAAGTTCATTGTGCCCGCCGCGTTTATCGCCAGCGCCGGGCTCTTCGCGTTGGAGTGGACCCTAGCGACCACGGCCTTCGCACCGTGGCTGGTCTACGTGCACATCGCCGCCCTCGGCGCAGTGGTCATGAGCGGGTTCTGGTCCCTCGTCGGCGAGCGATTCGACCCGCACGCCGCGAAGCGAAACCTCGCGCGCATCGGAATCGGCGCCACCTTTGGCGGCGTGGTGGGCGGCCTCGGCGCCGAACGGCTCGCGGGTCTGCTCAAGCTCGAAGACACGCTGCTCGTCCTCGTCGGCCTCAACGTGGCTTGCGGTGTGCTCACACTGCTGATCGATCCGCCCCGAACCCGCGAGCGTGAAACGAAGGGCACCGCAACGAACACGCCCTACCTCCGGCAGGTCGCCGCACTGGTGGCCCTTATCGCGCTCAGCGGGGCCTTTTTGGACTATGCGCTCAAAGCCGAAGCGAGCGTTCACTTCGAAAGCGACGCGGCCCTGCTTCGCTTCTTCGGTCTCTTCTACACGGCTACGGGCGTATGCACCTTCATAGCCCAGCTGGTGCTCACGCCCCGCATGCTCACGCGCTTTGGTTTGGGCGGCGCGCTCTCGGTCCTTCCGCTCTTCACGCTCGCTTTTGGTGCGCTCGGCGCGGCCATTGCACGCCTCTGGACCGTTGCGCTTCTGCGCGGCGCCGAAAGCGTGGCCGCCAACTCGGTCTTTCGCTCCGCATACGAACTGCTCTACACGCCCTTGCCCGCCGAGCAAAAGCGCGCCGCCAAGACCATCGTCGACGTCGCGTTTGAACGGCTCGGAAGCGCTGCCGGCGCCGGCCTCGTGCTCGCCGCACTGGCGCTCTTTCCCGACACGTCGTCGCGCGGCTTCACGGTGGTCGCCATGGGCGTGGCCCTGGTGGCACTCGCGCTCACGCAGCGCGTGCATGCCGGCTACGTGCGCGCCCTAGCAGCCAGTCTGAAGAGCGGCGCTCTCCGGCTCACCGATTCGGACATCTTCGACGCCACCACACGCCAAACGCTGACCGAGACCACGATGGCGTTGGACCGGGAACAGCTACTTTCGGAAATCGAGGCGTTGCGCAAACAGCGCGAGCAAGATGCAAAACGCGATTCGATGCCCGCCGCGCCCGTGTTCGAACAGGTCACCGACGCCGAAGAGCTTCTCGAGCGTCGCCCCCTCCCATCGGCACTCGTCGGCTTCGTGATTCCCTTGCTCGATCATCCGGAGCACTACCGCGCCGCAATCGAGAGCCTGGCTTCAACGGGCGACCGATCGCTTGGTCACCTAAGCGACGCGCTCCTCGACGATGCGAACTCCATGCAGCTCCGACGACGCCTTCCGAGAGTGCTCGCGCGCTCGGGCTCGCCGCGGGCCGCACGTGCACTCATCGACGGCCTCGAAGCGCCCCTCGAGATTCGCGTCGCGTGCGCCAAAGCCCTTCGTCGCCGGCGAGCCGATGGCGCCAAGATCCCCGCCGAGCCGATTCATCGCGCCGTGCTGCAAACGCTGAAGGAAAAGCGCGACGAAACCCGTCGGCTCGAATGCGTCTTCATCCTGCTCGGCACGGTGCACGAAGCAGACGCCGTCGACGTGGCCCAAGCCGCCCTTTCACACCGGGACGAAAGCCTGCGGGGCACGGCCCTCGAATACTTGGAAGTGGTGCTGCCGAAAGCGGTGCGCGACGCCCTTTGGCCGCACATCGCGGCGCCGGGAACGAAACGGGCGCCGAAGCGCTCGCGCGAACAGGTCGTCGAGGCGCTGCTGACGTCCGCCGAAGCGATCCCCCGCCCCGCGAAGCTCAAAGGCGGGTAGCGCCGCTTACTTGGCCGTGGTCTGCAGCGACGCGCGGCGGGCCACGTCCACATCGATGGTCCGTTGAATGGCGAGCTCTGCCGCCGCTTCCGTCGGCGCGGCGCGAAGCTCTCTGCGGTGCGCGTCCCACCACCCGCGCGCGTCGGTCTGAGTCCACGCGGGCATCTCGAGGTCCTCAAGCGCCAACACGATCGCTGACGCGGATTTCGGCCTATCCGCGGGGTCCTTTGCGAGGCACTGCATGATCAGTTCACCGAGTTCATCGGGCAACCCGTCCGCCACCTCGCCGATCGCGCGCGGCGTTTCGTAGAGGTGCTTGCTGCATACCTCAACCACGGTTCCACCGGAAAACACGTGGTCCCCCGCGAGCAAGTAGTAGATGACCGCGCCGAGCGCATAGAGGTCGCTG
>JBCCRV010000398.1:0-6988 GCA_039201085.1 Myxococcota bacterium
GGCGCTTGTCGTGGAGAAGCTGGTTCGCATCGGGGCGGACTACTACCGGCCGCGGCGCTTCAACGTGTACGGCGAGGACGAGATTCTCGAGCGCATCGAGTCGGTCAACCCCGCGCTCTGCGACCCCGCTCGACGAGCCATGTCGAGCCGGCACGGAAACTACCGTTTTGCCGGCGGCCGGCTGGAGCGCGTTGACCGGGATGCGGCCCAAACGAAGCGCGAAGCCCAGAAGAACTACGAGCGGCTTGCGGCGCGCTGCAAGTCGCTTGAGATGCGAATCGATGCCTTGGAAGCGACGTTTCGGCAGATCGCGCGCCGCGCGTCGATGATGCCGAGACCCGCCGCGCACCCGGGAACCGCCGACTCGCGTCACGGCGCGAACGGAGGCTCGCGTTCTGCTGCGCCGGTGCAGCCCGATGCCGCCCCCGCGCGGGCGTCGGCGCAAGCGGCTCCCGCCGCCGTCGAGCCACAGGACGCTGCTCCAGCCGCTTCCGCGCCGCAGGCCAACCCCGGACCGTCCGCGCCTTCCGCTTCCGATGCCGAATCCGGCGAAGTCGAGCAGAAGGCCGATGCGGCCGAGACGCCCGCCGGTGCCGAGACGCCGTCGCCCGAAGCGCCCGCCGATGTCGAGGCGGCCGAAGCCGAAGCGGAAGCCGCGCCTGACGAAGGCGGTGTTGCGGCCCCGCCGGCAAGCGAGCCGGTCCTCCAGTTCCCGTCGGCGGAAGAATACGCGCGCGGACTCTCAAGCTTGATCGGCGAGCCCGTGAAGCTCGAAGAGGACGAGGCGTGGCCGGTGGACGAACGCACCTACGTCACCGAGCTCATCACCGACGACGACGAGGTCGTCGGTGCGATCGTCGCCGATCTCAAAGCGGTCGTGCGTCAGGGCGGCACGCTCATGATGCTCGGCGAAGAGGTGCTTGCGGAAATGGAAGATACCGGCATTCCCAGCGAGGACGCGGTCGAGGCGATGCAGGAGATCGTCAACGTTCAAAGCCGCTGTTTCAACGACATCCCCGGCAATCCCCATCTTCGCATTCGCGGCTTCGGTACGCTCGATCCGGAGAAGGACGCCTGGATGACCGGTTCGGTCCACCGAACGGGCTACGTCGACGAGTTTGGCGGTCGCACCCAGCTGCTTTCGCGCTGAGCACGACCGAAGGAAGGCTAGAAGGAGAAAAACGATGAAGATTCTTGTGGTGGATGATTCAAAGGCGATGCGCATGATCGTGCGCCGGTCGCTTCGAAAATGCTCGCTGCCAGGCGGCATTGAAGTGGTGGAGGCGGACAACGGTCAGAACGGGCTTACGCAGCTCGACGCCGAACATCCGGACCTCGTGCTCTCCGATTGGAACATGCCGGAAATGACGGGCATCGAGTTTCTTGAGCAGGTGCGCGCCGATGGGAAGACGACGCGATTCGGCTTCATCACGTCCGAGAGCACCGATGAAATGAAGGAGCGCGCTCGGAATGCCGGTGCCGACTTCTTCATTAGCAAGCCCTTCACCGTCGAAGCGCTTCAGCAGGCGCTCGAAGGCTAGCGCGCCGCGGCGCTCGAAGCCCGGGGCCCCGAGCGACGTGCGGTCCGGGTGGTCTTTGCGCAGCCCCCCGTTCCGGGTGCTTTCTTCGCCGGGCGAACGCTTTTGGTCCGGGAAGGGACGAATCCACGAACATGCGGCGCGAAATCAGCGACAAAGGCGTTGCATTGGCCCCGCCGTCGCCGGATGATGACGCATGGTCAGCGATGGGAGTTCAGCCCCGCCGATTCGTTCCTGGCCCGGTTCGGATGTAGGCCGGGTACGAAAGCACAACGAAGACAGCTTCCTCGTCGACGAGGCGCTCGACCTATTCATCGTAGCTGATGGTATGGGTGGGCACGCTGCCGGCGAGGTGGCGAGTTCGATGACGTGCAAGGTGGTGCGCGATGCGCTCGCCGCCGAAGAGGAGACGCTGCGGCAATTCGCCGAAGGCGCTGAGGCTACGGGCCGGAAGGATATTCTCCGCCTGATCGAGGCGAGCATTCAGGAAGCGTGTTCCACCGTTCACCAGGCGGGCGTCGACGATGAAAGCAAGCGCGGCATGGGCACGACCGTGGACGCGCTGCTCGTCGTGGGCACCCGTGGTTTCATTGGACATGTTGGTGACTCGCGCATCTATCTCTACCGGCAAGGATCGGTGCATCAGCTCACGGAGGACCATTCGCTGGTCAACGAGCTTTTGCGTCGCGGCCGACTGAGCCGCGAGCAGATCAACAAGAGCGCGGTCCAGTACAAGAACGCCGTCACCCGCGCCGTGGGCGTGTACGCGAGCGTCGAAGTCGATGTGTTCGATTTCGATGTGCTGCCGGGCGATCGATTCCTGCTCTGTTCAGACGGTCTTTCGATGTACCTCGAGGAGAGCGAACTCACGCGCCTCTTTGAGGAAGTCGAGGAGGAGTCGCTTACGCAGCATCTGCTCGACCTTGCCAATGAACGCGGCGGCAAGGACAACATCACCGCCGTCGTCGTTCGCATCCCGGAGGACGAAGCCGGCGTCGACAAGCTCGCCCGTGAGGTGAATCTCAAGCTCGAGATCCTTCACCAGATGCCGCTCTTTCGCTTCGTCAGCTACCAGGAGTTGGTTCGCATTCTGAACATCACCGACGTGCACGCCTTTGAAAGCGGCGATTCGGTGGTCGACGAGGGTGAAGAGGGCGACGAGCTCTTTGTTGTGCTCACGGGCAAGGTCGAGGTGTTTGCCGGCGACGAGGTGATCACGGCGCTCGGTCCTGGGCAGCACTTTGGCGAAATGGCGCTCATCGATAAGGCGCCGCGGTCGGCGAGCATTCGGGCTGCCGAGCCGAGCCGCCTCCTCAGCATCAAGCGCCGAGACTTCTTCGACCTGGTTCGAAAGGATCACGACGTGGCCGTCAAGCTGCTTTGGTCCTTCTTGGGTTCGCTGGCGCAGCGCCTTCGAAGCACGTCCCGCGAACTTGGCCATGCGCGCGAAGAACTGCGGAGCGGTGAAAAGTCCGTCGATCCAGACGCCACCGTGCGGGTTTCTGCCCTGGCCAACGAGGAGCACTTTGCGGACGCCAAGACCAAGCCCGGCGATTCCGCATAGGCTCGAAAGGGCGCGCAGGCGCGCGTCCCTGAGGCGCGTAATGCCCCTCCTCCTTGCGCTCATGGGCGCTTGCGGTGGCGAGGCTTCGCAGGAGCCGGTGCCCGAGCCCGAAGCGCAGACCCCGCGCCGCCATGGCGGCGGCGCTGCGCGTCGGCACGCTAGCGAGGGGGGTCGTCACGCGCGGGCTTCCGCTCCCGAACCGCTTGCGCGTCGTTCGCCCGGCCGCGAGCCCCTCGAGCCGCGCACGTCGCTCGAAGGCCCGATGGTTCTGAACTTCCGGGATGGGGCGCGCGTCGAACTGCTCGAAGGCGCCCTTGCGGTGCTCTTGGACGAAGCGCCAGCCCAGCTCGTGCTGGCCCGTGGGGCCGCGCACGCCATCTTGCCGCCGATGGGCAACTCGACCCGGCCACCGCTGCGCGTCGCGTCGCCCGCGGGTACGCTCACCATCGATGGGTCGGCCGACGCGTGGCTACTCGTTCGCACGGCTGACGTGAGCTGGTATGCGCTCGCGCGCGGCCAAGGGGTGGTGCGCGAGGGGACCGAGGCAGAGCGCGTTTCGCTGCACGCGGGTCAGTCATACGTCAGCGGCAGTGAAGGGCCCGTCGGTGGCCCGGAAGACGAACGCACGGCGCGGGCGATCCTCGCAGAGCTGGCGCAGTCATCGGCGCCCAGCGCGGAGCCCGCACCGCTCGCACTCGCCGACTCGCTCGCACGCGCGCGCGCCAGCTGGGCACGCGGCGAGGCGCTGCAGCGCGCCTTTCGAGAGTCCGAAGGCGATGCCAAACGCGCCGCACTCCGCGAGCTGAGCGCGTTCGGTCAAGAGACGCAGCGGCTTAGGGACCGGTTGCTTTTGAGCTACGAACGCGCCGTTGGCCGAGCGCTCCTCCAGGGCGACGAGCCGACCCTTTCGGCGCGGGGCGACGTACGCGACGCCCTGCGTCTCGATTAGGCATGCCAGCTCGCCCGTCCGCGTCCGCCACCGCACGCACGAGGTCGACGCGCGAAGCGCGCCGGTCCGTTTGGCCTGCCACTCTCAGGCCTACCAGACTTGGGCCGTTGCCTGCAGGAAGAGGCGGTAGCGAAACGAGGCGCCCTGCTGAAATCGCTGTCCCGGCACGTCAATGACGGCGCGATGGTGTGGATTGATGATGCCGTTCGCCCCGAAGCAGGTTCGAGCATCGCCCTCTCGCGGGTTCACGCCCGTGTTGCAGGCGTCCGCGTCGGTGATGAAGAAGGCGGAGATGAAGTCCAGGTCGGCGCCGAAGCGAAAGCGCACGTAGCGCGCAGCGCGCAGCTCAATGGCCAGTGTTCCGCCGAACTCGGTGCGGTCCTGTGCATCCGTAAGTCCATTGAAGGCGACCGATCGCAGGTCCGAGCCGTTTGGAATTCCCTCTAGGTTGGGCGTCGTCAGATACGGGCTTTGGGAGGAGCCAAGGGCGTCGAAGAGTGGCGAATAGATTCGACCTTCGGAGACGTAGGCGGCCCGTGCGCGCACGTCGAAGCTGAAGCGCTGTTCGGCGGCGCGGTTTTCCCAAGGCACGAAGCTGGCGCCCACGGTGAAGTCGCCTCGCATGGGCGGTCGTCGGTTGACGAAGCCGCTCAAGCTGCCGCTTGGTTCGAAGCGGTCCTTCGCGCGTCCAGCCCACGCGAAGGTGTAGCCAATGCCCGAGTAGAGCTCGACGAAACGATAGCGGCGCGAAAGCCGGCTTTCGGCACGAATCGAGTGGGTGCCTTCACTTACGCCTGGGTTGCAGCGTTCCGCGTCCGGCGCGCACGGATTCATGATCGTGCCGATGCCGAAGCGCCCCTCCAGCAGGAAGGTCCACGTCGGCACGTGTCGGCGCCTCGTTTGGTTGAGCACGCTGAAAGCAAAGCCTGCCGTGATCGACTCGACGCCGGAACGGGTGGCCGAGTTGAAGGGGAGGGTGAAGAGCGGCACGGCTTCTTGACCGGCACCCGGCGGCTGCGTGAGCAGTCGCGCTTGAATATCCTCGGGCGAGGTGCCCGCCGGAAAGGAAAGGTCCCGCGTATCGCTCAACACCAACGGAAAGCGCAGGTACGCCATCACGTCGCGGTATAGACCGATGTCCAGTCCGAGCTCGAGTTCGTTTCGCGTGTGTTCGAAATCCGCGATGTCCAAGAGGCGACCGCGCGCTTCGGGGCTTGTCGTTTCTCGGCGAATCGTCGAGCTGAGGGCCGTGCGGCGAAAAGCGACGTGCACGTTCAGGTCGAAGGGGTCGCCCTCATCGGCGGCGTCAGCGACGTCCGTGAAGGAGGTAGGCTCGGACATGAGCCGAAAGTCGTCGTCCGCTACGGCGATGGTGGTCGTCGCCATGCCGGCGAGGACCACCAGAAACGCGCGGGAATAGAACGCCATCGGTGCCGAGCCTACTCAGGCGCCGTGCCCAGCGTCAATGTTGGCCAACGGCGATTTTTCCCCGCGCTACTCAGCGGCGAAGACGAGGGACTCGGCGAAGGCGGGGGTCATCGAGAAGTTGCCGCCTCGAATGGTCAGGCCGCCCGTCGACACAAGCTGGTCGCCCGTGAGCGTACTCTGGTGAAATGCCCGGGCTTCGAGCATGGTGCGTGCGTCCACCACTCGGGTATCGCCAAAGCCAAGGCCGAGAATGTTTGGGCGCGTTTCGAAGGTGTCGTTGCCGATTCCGCCGGTGATCAGCGCCGTGTCCACGCCGCGCAGGGCGGAGGCTGAAAAGGACTGGAAGAGGCTGCTGCTCGGCGGGAACGCCATCAGCACCGCGTCACCGGAAGGATCTTCGCGTACGAGGGCGTTGCGAAAGGGCACGGAGGTCGGCTGGACGCAACGCGTGCGCACGAGCCCTTCGAAGGTGGGCATGTCTTCGTCGCCGTCGACAGCGCAGCGTGGGCCGTACCAACCCACCACCACGACGGCTTCTTGATCGCGGCCGCCGACGTTCGTTCGGCCGACGGCCACGCTCGGCCGAACCAGGTCGAACTCGGCGCCGCCCGCTTCACCGCTCGTGGGCAGGGCGACCGCGCGGGTCGTACCCGGCACCTCGCTGTTCCACACTTCGGCAATGTCCATCGCATCGTCGGCGGCGCCGCCGCCCCAAATCCACACCCGGTCGTTCAGCACGAAGCTCGAGGGCATGGGCCGCGGCGTTTGCAGCGTGCCCAGGTCGCGGTAGACACCTTCGCCGCCGGGCTTCGCGCGGTCGAAGATCTCGTAGCTTCGCGTGGGGTTGTCGGCGCCGATGCCGCCGGAAAGCACCACGAAACGGCCCATGTCTGCGGCGCTTGCCGCATGCAGGAAACGCTCACGATTCAGCTGGCCGGGCAGGCCGGGTTCAGCGCTGGATCCCGTAAACAGGCCGCGCCCCGGGAAGCCCCGGCGCGTCGGATCTTCCGAGAGGTCCGGATCGGTGCGGTCGAAGAGTTCGAAGGTTGCGTGGGCCCGCACGCCGTCCGACCCGATGGGCAGCACGCGCAGATCGAGGGGGCCGTCGCTGTCTTCGTCGCTCACCGCGAGGACCGCCTCTGGGGCGCCGCCGGCCACGAGTACGCGACCGCCGCCGATCAGGGTCGCCGAGTGGCCACCCCGCGCTTCGAGCATGCCGCCCTCGACCGGAATGAAGCGCCCCGTCGGTGGGTCGAAGATGAAGGCTTCGTCCGTAGCGCGGCCCGAAAAGCACCGGTCCGCCACCACGTCGCTCGGGCACGTGGTGCTGTTCAGCGTGGTGAAGCCGCCGGCAATGAGGATTCGACCGTCGTCGAGCAAGGTGGATGAGTGCAGCCAACGGGGCGCGGGAACGTCGCCGCGCTCGAGCAGTTCCGGGTCCTCCGTCTGGTAGAGCGCCAAGTCGAGGATTCGACGCTCGCCCGGCTGCAGCCGAATGCGACCCGTCGA
>JBCCRV010000399.1:0-6984 GCA_039201085.1 Myxococcota bacterium
CCTCTGTCAGGAGGCTTCCATCCTGATTGAAAGTATTGATTTCCATGGCGATGTCCATTTCCTTGGCTTTTTGATAAGTGTTTTGCACTTTTCTGATATCCTGGAGGAAGTCCTGTCCCAGTACGGGCAGGGCGATGAACAGAAATCGCGGCGCCAGAAGCGGTAGGAACACGAGCGGCGCCAGCACCCGCGGCAGGTAGGAGAGTTTGGCCGGCGCGAGCAGGTGGTCCAACAGCGCGCCCGGATCGCGAAACCAGGCGACGACGGCTTTGGCGGGCGTGTCGCCCCAAACGCCGAGATGCAGGTCGAAGGAGCCGCCCTCCGGCGCAAAACGTGGGTGCAGCACAAAGGTGAACACGCCGAGCCAAAGCACGCTGAAGCCCACGATCAGCGCCCCGCGCCAGCGATGGGTGGGGAGGACGAGCAAACCGAGGATCGCCGTGATCATCGCGAAGTCTTCGCGGCACGCGAGCATGCCGACGCATGCCCAGAGCACGGCGCGGGCGTCGCGGGCATCGAGGCGCTCCACGGCGAGGGCCAGCGGCGCGAGCGCGAGCGTGCCCGGATGGGCCTCGTAGCTTAGTACATGACTGAGGTTTGGATGGAGCAGCAGGATCAGCGCGCCGACGTATTCGCCGCCCGGACCCATCCGTCGCCGCCCCAGGCGGGCGAGAATCGCGGCGGCCCCAAAGGCGCTTAGGCCCTGCGCCAGCAGGAGCGCTTCGGCGTCTCCAATGAGGGCGCCGAGAGCGCCGATCGGCAGCAGCACGGGGGAAACGTGAAGGCCCAGCACATGCGCGTCGAGGAGCGGCATCCAGCCGTCGCCGCGCACCATGCCCCACGCCATGCGGGCGTAGAAAGCCAGGTCGAAGGTCTGGTTGTGCAGGTGGTGAAAGCGCAGCCAGCCGAGGCCCGCGAAGAAGAACGCCAGCAGCGCCGCCAGCACATACGCCCGGCGATCGACCGGCGCGCCGAGCGACTGAACGCCCGGGACCCCCCCGCCCGTGACTCGTGCGCCCGGGACCCGTCCGCCCAGCTTCACGGAGGGGCGTTTCGCGGCGCGTGAACGCTTCACGCCTGCCTACTCCATGCGCTCGCCGCGAAGGAGCACATGAAAGCCGAGGGGGCTTTCGACCGGGCCGCGAATCTCGCCGATCTCCATGGCGAAGAGCGCGTCGTCGAGGGCTTCGGGGAGCAGGCCCCGGCCAAGCATGCCCATATCGCCGCCGTGGTCCTTGTTGGCCGTGTCGTCGCTCATCGCCGCGGCGACGGCGGAGAAGTCGCCGGCGCGCGCCGCTTCGAGGGCTTCCTGAGCGCGTGCCTCCGCGTCATCGCGGCTGCGTGTCGCGTCGCCGGCGCGCTCGGCGCCGCGGTAGCGAACCAGAATGTGAAAGAGGTGGCGCTCCTCGGGCGCGACGCGCGCGCGGGTTTCGTCGTCGAGGCTGAGCTCCTCAGCGCGCACGACCAACTCCGTTGGGGTGTCGTCCTCATCGCCGTCGGCCAAGAGCGCATCTTCGTCGTCGTCTTCTTCCGCCTCGCCTTCGGCCTCGGTGCTTTCGCCTTCGCTGGCTTCCACTTCGACGTTCTCCGCTTCCTCGGCGCTTTCCTCGCTGCCGCAGGCCAGGCACAGGAGCAGAATTGAGCGGGTCGCAAGGCGGTTCATGGCGCGCATCATCGCTGGCGCGCGCCGGCCGTCAACCCGCCGCACCCGCGTCAGCGATGATCCCTACAGTTTGGCGACGTTCCGGCGTTCTTGCCTTTTCCCCGGAGGGACCGGATGATGCGCACAGGAGCAATTGCTATGGCCACGGACACCATCGTTTGCACGATCTGCGGCGCCAAGAACGACCCGAACAGCACTCGCTGCGCGTCCTGCGGCGCAAAACTCGAGGATTTCAGCCTTACAGCCGAAGAGCAGGCCGAACGCGCCGGCCAGCAGACCAGCTTTCGCTGGAGCTGGGTAGGCATCAGTGTGGCGATTTTCGCCACCCTGCAGGCCATTGCGATCGTCGCCCTTCCCATGGCCATCGACGCCTACGACCCCCAGGGCCTTCCGGGCTTGATGATTTCGGCGGCCATCTGGTTTGTGGGCGGCATCGTGGTGGGCGCGCTGTCGCCTGGCCGCACCTTCATCGAACCGGTCGTGGCGGCGCTCGTCGTGGTGGTGCCCACGATTTGGTGGATCGATCACATCAGCGACGTGAACAAGGTCAGTTTCTTGTCGATGCTCGTCGGCGCCATGTTGGGCGTGATGGTGACCATTCTCGGTGCCTTCATCGGCGAAAAAATCCAAATGCGCTGAGGTTCCGCCTCCTTCGGCACGGTGCCATCGCCACGCGTTCGATCGCGCCGGAGGTGATTCGCAGCGCGGTCGTCGTTGGTCCGCAACGGGGGTCCTGAGGCGGCCAGCGCTCGCCCGCGTTCCGGCGTGGGGATTCGTCCTTGCGCTCGCCGCTTCGCCGCTGAGCGCGCAAGAGGCGCCGCAGGAGAGCGATCGCCTGGCCGACGCCGACGCGGAAGCGCCGGCCGAAGCCCGACCAGAAGGCGATGGGCCCGGCGGCGCTCCGCAAGATTCGCCAGACGACGTACTCGATCCCATCCCCGATCCGCCGACCTACCGGCTCGAGTCCGCGTGGGCGTCCCCGAACGAAGGCTCGGGACCTTCACCGGCGGAGCAGGAAGGGCCTTCGGCCGAGTCGGAGCCTTCCGCGCCAGCGGAGCCCGATGGGGTGGACGGGCCCGCCGAAGCGCGCGTGCCGCCCTGGTACGGCACCTGGTCCCTCTACGGCGCGAGCCTCGCCCAGGTGCGGGAAGAGGACGGCGGTTCGATCGCGATCGGCATCGAGCTCTCGGACGTGCGCATTCGCAGCCACCAGCTTTGGTGGGGCTATTACGCCGACCTGCGCTACAGCCAGCGCGCCGACGGCGTTGACCTAAGCGTCGGCATGGAAGCCGGCGCCAGCGTGCTTGGCGTCGACGCTGGGCTCTACGCGCGCGTCGGCCGGGAATCGGCCATCGGTGTGCGGGCCCGCGGCTGCCTTTCGGCCCTCGTCGTCGTCAGCATCTGCGCCGGCGGCGGCGTGACGAACCGCGGCGCCTTCTTCGAGGGCACGATCCTGCTCAAGTACGGCCGGCGTCGGGCGCGCCCGGAGCCCGTCGAGCCTTCGCCCTCAGAGCCGGAGCCGAATGCCGAAGCTGGGAACGAGCACGAACCCGTTGCGGTCGGGGCCCCCTTCGAGCGTGTGCTCATAGCCGCCGGCGATTTCCACGAAGGCGTGGGCTCGGCGGAAGCCGACGGCCATGCCGAGGGCCGCGCCGACGTGCAAACGCAAGCCCGAGCGCGTTTCGCCCGCGAAGGTGCCGCGCAGGTACTCGGCGCCGCCCCGAACGCCCGCCCACATATCGTAGATGCCGCCGAAGTCCGCGCCGTAGACGAGCGGTAGCTCGGCGCCGATCCGCACGCCGCGGCCGTCTTCCGTAAGCGCGCCGCCGAGTAAGCTGCCGCCCACCATCCAGGTTGGCCGTGTGCTGCCCTCACGGGTGGCAAACTCGCGGCGCAGGTCGAGGCGGCCGCTGGGCCCGGCGACGAGCACGCCTAAGTCGAGGCCGCGCCGTAAACCGCGGCGGTAGAGCGCGGCCGGCACCACGCCGCCGCCCTGGGCGCTGCGCGCAAAGCGATCGCGCGTGTCGCTCCGGTCGTTGCCGACGTCGCGCAGCTCGCCAAAGGGCACGCGAATCGCGCCGCCGAAGGCCAGGTCGTTTCGCTTCGCGGGCGTCGTCGATGCGCCGGCCCACAAGGGAGCGGGCGTGGCGCAGGCCGTCAGGATCGCACAGCAAGCGAGAAAGGCGCGCACGCGCCGAGCGTTTCACGCGTGCGCGTAGCGGTCCAGGCGCTTTGCGGCGTTCCGCCCATGAAGGTGCCGGGGTCCTACGGCGAGCCAGTGATGAAGTTCAGCCGCGCAATCGCGCGCTGACCGTCGCTCACCACAGGGTCTGGGTCCGTCGTCGTCCAGAACATCAGGTTGTCGGTGCCAAACCCTTCGCACTCGCTGGGCTCGAGCACGCCGTTGTCGTTCCCGTCGTTGCTGTCTGTGCAGGTGGGCGTGTCGTCGATCAAGTCGGAGAAGCCCCCGTTCTGGAAGGTCGTGTGGCTCATCCGTTTCGAGGAGAGGGACCCCGCCGAGCACCAGGTCAGTCACGCCGCTCTCGTCGGTAAGCGTGGCGAGATCGAATGCCCCTTCGGGACAGGTTTCGCCGGAGGCGTCATCGGGAATCGAGCGGTCCAACGGCATGTCCGCCGCGTCCGGCGACGCGTCGTCCGGGTCGGCGTCGCTTGCGTCGGCGTCATTCGACTCCCCGTCCGTCGCGCGATCCCTGGGCGCGTCGGCGAAGGCATCCGCTACGTCACCGGCCGGTCCGCCGTCGTCGCCGCAGCCAACGGCGCAGAGGAGGATGAGATAGGACCCACAAATCGCTCGCATCGCGTGAGGCTAGCACTGCACCGGGGGTTTCTGGAGCGACGCGACGCGCGGGTCCGCCGGCGGATCGGCTATGCTGCGGGCTGTGGATGCGTCCCTAAACTGGCGAGAGCGGGTCTTCCGGTGGTTTGCACGGCGCCGTCGCCAACTGGCGTTTCTCGCCATCGTGACGGGCCTCGTGTTGATCGGACGCGAGATCGGCGACGCCTATCCACGGGAGGCGGAGCTACGCTACGAGCTGAACGAAGACGCGGACTTCCTGGAGGTGCGCTTTCTTCAAGGCGGCGAGCTCGCGCGCAGCGCGCGCTTCGCGCCGACGCGGGGCGCATCGTTTGTCGATCCGCGCATCGACCACACCGTGTCCCTTTCACCGGGGGCCTACGAGGTGTCCTTCGAGTGGCGCGTCGACGGCGAGGGTCGGCAGGACCGGCGCACACTTCGCATGCCCGTCGAGGGACGGGTGTACTTCCGTCTCGGAGGGGAGCGGCGTGAGCCAGACGCGCGCCGCTGATACGCGCTTCGTCGAGCTGCCGACGCTCGCACTGCTCGCCCTTTCGGGCCAGCGGCGCGGCGATGAGATTCAGGTGACGGGACAGCGGATCGCCATTGGCAAGGCGGAGGGCAACGACCTCGTGCTCGTGCACGACACGGTCTCTCGTCAGCACTGCGAGATCATTCGCGATGCGCGCGGGTTCCTCGTTCGCGACCTGCAAAGCACCAACGGAACCTTGCTCGACGGTAGTGCCGTGCGCGAAGCCTACCTTCGGCCCGGCGCCGTGCTGACGGTGGGGAAGGTCGAGCTCAAGGTACGGACCGTGGGCGAACGGGTTGAGGTCCTGCCCAGCGAAGCGCAGCACTTCGGCGATGCGGTGGGCAAGAGCTTGGCGATGCGGCGGGTCTTCGGTCTGCTCGAGCGCCTTGCGCCCAGCGACGCCTCGATCTTGCTCGACGGCGAGACGGGCACGGGCAAGGGGCTTTTGGCGCGAGCAATTCATGCCGGAAGCCGGCGTGAGAGTGGCCCCTTCATCGTTGTCGATTGCGCGTCGGTCATTCCCAACCTGATCGAAAGCGAGCTCTTCGGCCATGAACGTGGCGCCTTCAGCGGCGCGACGGACCGCCGGCTGGGCGCCTTCGAGCTCGCCGCGGGCGGCACGCTCTTCTTGGACGAAGTGGGTGAGCTGCCCCTCGATCTGCAGCCGAAGCTGCTTCGCGTGCTGCAGCAGCGCACCTTTCGGCGTGTGGGCGGCCAGCGTGAACAGGCGGTCGACGTGCGCGTCATCGCGGCGACGAAGCGGAACCTGCGGGTGGACGTGCAGCGCGGAAAGTTTCGCGAGGACCTCTACTTTCGCATCGCCGTGGCGACGGCCCATATCCCGCCCCTTCGCGAGCGCCGGCCCGATGTACCGCTTCTGGTCGACACGCTGCTGACCCGCCTTGCCAACCAGGACGGTGCGGCGCCACTCACGCTCGACGCCGGCGCCCTTGCGGCGCTCGCCGCCCACGAATGGCCGGGCAACGTGCGCGAGCTGCACAACGCCCTGGCCCGGGCGTCGATCCTGGCCCGCTCAGCGGGCGAGTCGACGCTGCGCTTTCGCGACCTACCGGCCACAGCGCGCCTGCAGACGGCGCCCGCGGAAGCTACTGGCTCCGACGCTTCCGCGCCGATGCGCTTCAAAGCGGGCCAAAGCTACCGCGACGCCAAAGCCGCCTTCGAACAGGACTTCGAAAAGCGCTACGTGGCGTGGCTTCTCGACGTGCACGAAGGCAACGTATCGGCGGCAGCGCGCGCCGCGGACATGGACCGCAAGTACCTGCACAAGCTCGCCAAAAAGCACGGCCTCCGCTGAGCGACGCCACGCTTCCCGCACCGTGCTTCCGGCGCCGCGCTCCCCGCACCCTGCTTCCTGCTCCCCGCGTCGTGCGTCCTTCGGCGTCCGTCCTTCGCCGTGCTTCGTCCGTCGTGCGTCCTTCGCCGTGCGTCCCGCGCCGTGCGTCGTGCGTCGTGCGTCCTTCGCCGGGCTTCGGGCTTCGTGCGTCCTGCGTCGCGCTTCCCCACAAAAAGAAAAGGCCCACACTCTGACGAGCGCGGGCCCCTTCCTCATCGAACGCCGGAGCTAGCAGTCTTCGCCGCCGAGGCCGCTAAGGTCATCCCGGCTCATCGTCGGGTCCGCGGGGACTGATGCGTCCCACTCGGCACCCAGGTCAAAGGCATCGGTGAGGTCGGTGTCGCCCATCGTCACGCTGCAGTCGCGACGAAGCGTTTGCTCCGCACCGCTGAGGGCCTGGCCGTCGCCGTTCGTACCCGCGAAGTTAGGGTAGCTGGAGCCCGACATCGTCGGGTCGATGTCGCCGAACGAGTCGACGATGGTGCCGTCGCAGCGAACGGCATAGGCGTCGTTGCCGTTGTGGCTAATGCCGCCCGATGTCTCATCGCAGTTGGTGGCGTCGGGAATACTGCCGTTGCAGATGACAAAGCTTGCGCCGGCGTCAAGGCTGCCCATGAAGG